>CBFHCJ010000004.1:0-37233 GCA_965654005.1 uncultured Streptomyces sp.
TCGCCGACGCCGACCCGGAGACCGCCGCCGCACTGCGGCAGCCCACACTGGCGGAGGATTTGGTGCGGCTGACGGGATTGCAGATCGAGCGCCGGGCCGAGGGCATCATGCTCGTCGACACCACTGGTCACTTCACCGACAGGCGCTTCCCGGGCCGTGGCGGCGCAGTCAACCGTACGGCCGGGCTGCTCCTGGCCAAGATCGCCGACCTGCAGGAAGACCCCGACCGGTCCCGCGAGCTGAAGCGCATGCGACCGCCGGCTCCCACGGAAGAGCACGCCGACCTGCTCGCCCGTATCGACCTGGCGCTGCCTCACGCCGGAACTCTGGACGCTCTCGCGCTGGACGCACCCACAGCCGACAGCAGCGCTTCGCCGGAAAGAGCCGAAGCCGACGACGCGGTGGCCGAGCCGCTCCGGGTCGTGGAGCTCCCCCTGGTCGAAGACGCCCGCCTGGTCGAGATGATCAACGAGCTTTATGAGGAGTTCGGTCCGGCCTCGTTCACCAACAAGTGGCAGGCCGACCCGCGTGGCCTGCTGACCGAGGCACTCGTCCTCCTCGCCGATCTGCGATTGGTGCACCCGGTGCCCGGCGGCGTGCTGGTCCGCCCGGCCGCCGGCCGCTACCGCAACATCACCGCGGTCCTGCCCCATCCGAAGACCGACGGCCAGTTCGCGTTCGACTTCTCCGCTGCGGAGGACACCTTCTGATGACGATGCTCGCCGAGCCCAGCCCGTCTGGCGACGCTCCGACCGTCCGCTTCAAGCCCACACGCGCCGGGATCATCGGCCTGTGGGACTACCGGGACGAGGAGTTCGTCTTCGCCGACGGCCGTCTCGTCCTGCGCGGCCACAACGGGTCGGGCAAGACCAAGGCGCTGGAGGTGCTCTTCCCTCTGGTCCTCGACGGCAGCATCGACCCGCGCCGGCTGGATCCGTTCAGCGGCGAGGAACGCACGATGAAGTCCAACCTCCTCTATCGGGGCCAGGAATCGGCATACGGGTACGTGTGGATGGAGTTCACCCGAACCACCGCTGACGGCGAACTGCTGGAGGCGGTGACCGTCGGCCTCGGCTTGCTGGCTCAGAAGAGCAAGGAACGGCCGGGCCGCTTCTTCTTTGTCTCCGATGGCCGGATCGGCGTGGACTTCGGCCTGCTCACCGCCGATTCCCGGCCGCTGCGCAAGAAGGAACTGGAGAAGCTCCTCGGCCCGGACGCCGTCTGCAAGACGGCCACCGAGTACCGGGAGGCCATCGATGACCGCCTGTTCGGCCTGGGTCGTCAGCGCTATGCCCAGCTGATCAACCTGCTGCTCCAGCTGCGCCGCCCGCTGCTGGCCAAGGACCTCGACCCGGACAAGCTCTCCGACACCCTGACCGCCGGGCTGCGGCCAGTCGACGATGCCCTGATCGCGCAAGCCGCACGGGATTTCGAGAACCTCGCCGAAATCCAAGCCGTCCTGGACTCCCTGACCAAGGCCGATGGTGCCGTCCAGGACTTCCTTCGGGACTACACGGCCTACCTGCGGGCGCACGCCCGGGACCGCATCGAGCAGATCAACGCACGCTGCGAAGCCACGACCGGTCACTGCGACAAGATCGCCACAGCGGCCCAGGACCGACGTGCGGCGGACGCGGCCCTCCAGGCCGCGAAGACAGACCGGGACGAGACAGCGGCGAAGCGTAAGAAGCTCGGCGCCCACGTGGAAGGGCTGCGCAACCACGACGCGCTGCAGCAGGAGGTCGGGCTGCGAGAGCTCCGTGACCGCGTCCGTGGCGAGGGCAAGGACATCGCCAGCACCGAAAGCCGCCTAGAGAAGATGCGGCAGCGCGTGGCCCGCCTGACATCTGAGGCAGACGGGGTCGAGAAAGGGCTCGATCAGCTCCGTGGAGCTGCCGACCGGCACACGCAGACTTTGTTGTCGGCAGGGCAGGCCGCCAGTCTGGTTACCGACGACGACCCGCTGGACCTGACCGATGAGCTTCTGACCCACGTCGAGAGCCGGGCCACGGTACGCCGCCATGACATCGGTGAGGTACGCCGCTACCTGGACGCGGCCGAACGCGCTGCCCAGGAACAGCGCCGTGAACAGGACCGGTTCGACGCCGCCGACAAGGAGGTCACGGACTACGACATCGCCTGCACCCAGTCCGCCGACATTCTCGCCGCCGCCCGGTCCGATGCCGACGCCGAGCTGCGGAAGATGATCGACCGCTGGACGGGCACGGACCCGACCGCCGTCCTCATCCCCATGGACGCACCAACTCTCGTCGACGCGCTGGAAGCCGTCGGCGAGCCGGATGCGCCCGCGCTGCCCGAGGTCTTCCGTTCACTCACCGACGAACGCCGAACCAGCGCTCTTTCCCAGCAGGAATCACTCAAGCGCCGCCATACCGAGACGCAGGGGCAGCTCGCGGCGGTCCGCGCCGAGCGCGCGCAAGTGGCCGCCGAACGAGATGACGCTCCTCCCGCCAGCGACTTGCGCCCGGCAGACCGTAGCGGTCGTGCCGGCGCCCCACTGTGGCAACTCATCCGCTTCGCCGACCACGTGCCACACGAGCAGGCCGCGGCGGTGGAAGGTGCCTTGTATGGGGCGGGGCTGCTCACAGCCTGGCTTCACCCCCACGCCGGCGCCACCGTGCAGGCCTTCACCGACAGCGAGTCCGACGGCTACCTGCTGCCACTGCCCGCTGCCCAGCGCCCCACCGGCCAGACCCTGGCGGATGTCCTCGTCCCTGAGGAACAGCCCCTCGTCCCGGCCGAAGCCGTCGCCGCGGTCCTGGCCTCGGTGCGTCTCACCGACGACCTCTCCCCCGACATCGGCGAGACTCCCGCGGTAAGCAGCCGAGCGCAGTTCACCCTGGGGATCCAGCTCGGCGCTCACCCGAAGGCCCGGCCCGAGTACATCGGCGCCACCGCTCGCGCCGCCCGGCGCCGCGAACGCCTGCACGCCTTGGACGAGACGATCAGCGCGCTGGAAGACGATCTCGCCGACCTGGTCGCCACCCAGCAGGCTGCCGCCGAGACCGTGGCGGACTTCGACACCGCTCGCCAGCAACTGCCGCCCACAGCGTCGATCGCCAAAGCCGTCCGTGACGTCGAGGTCACCGCCGTCCAGCTCGCCGGCGCCCGGAAACGGAGGGATGCCGCACACCGGGCCCTCGATCTGGCCATCGCCAACACCCACGACAAAGAGCGCCAGCTGCGCCGCGCCGCCACCTCGGCCGGCCTGCCCGCCCAGCGCGAAGCACTCGCCGACGTCGAACGCGCGGTCAAGGATTTCGTCACCGCCGGAAATGACCTCCACACCACGCGATCCACCATCCGCGGCACCGAGAAAGATCTTGACGACCGCCGTGCGAGCATCGCCGAGCAAAGCCAGGACTATGCCGAACAAACCGAGGCACTGACCACTCGCAAGGCCGACCACGAGGCCTTGGTGGAACGCCTGCGCACCGAGGAAGCGCTACTGGACGCTCCCTTGCGCGATCTTCAAAGGCAGCTCGAGGAAGCCCAGAGCGCGCTGGAGGAAGCCAATACGGCCTACGACCAGGCCGACGCGGAGGCCCAGGCGCAGCAGACCCGCCTCACCACCGCCGAGAACGCCCTGGAGCACATCAGCGAAGCCCTCACCACAGCCCTGGACGAACAACTGCGCACCACGGCTGGCCTCAAGCCGTACACCCGCCCCGACCTGCTTCGCCTGCTGGAAGCCCCCACCGACACCCCCTGGACGCCCGTCAGCGCGTGGCCCACCGCCGAACAGGCCGCCGCCCAGGTGATCACCCAGCTCACCCACACCCACCGCAGCTGTCCCCGGACGACGCCGCCCGCAGCGCCTTGCCGTCCACCACGGTCACGCTCCTGGACGCCATCGATACCGCCACCCACGGCCGACGGGCCACCGAGAACGTTCTCAAGACCACCACCACGAAGATCTCGACCGCCCTGACCGACCTCGAAAACGCGCTCGCGGAATCCGATCAGGGCTACCACCTGGAGTGGGAACCGGACGGCGACATCATCCTCGCCCGCGTCTCCGACGCCGAAGGCCCCGCCCCCGTCGTCGAGTTCGGTCGCCGCCTGGCCGAGCAGGTCGCCGACCAGCACATCCTGCTGGAAGACCGCGAACGCACCGTCATGGAAGACGCCCTGCTGACCGGACTGGCCCAGCAGATCCACTCCCGCACCATCGAGGCACGCAACCTGGTCAAGGCCATGGACGCCGACACCCGCGCCAAACCCATGTCCTCCGGCACCACCGTCGGCATCCGCTGGGTGCAGTCCGACGCGCTCACCGACGAACAGCGCGCCGTCAACCAGCTGCTGAAGAAGGACGCAGCCGCCCTGGGCCCCGCCGGACTGGCCGAACTGCGCTCCCTCCTACGCGCCCAGATCCGCGCCGGCAAAGCACGAGACCGCCGCAAGACGTACCAGCAGATCATCGCCGACGTCCTGGACTACCGCTCCTGGCGCACCTTCGAACTGCTGCTGTCCCGGCCCGGCGAGAAGGAGGAAAAACTCACCCGCTCCAAGCACAGCGAGATGTCCGGCGGCGAGAAATCCGCCTCCATCCACCTTCCGCTGTTCGCCGCCGCCCACGCCCAGTACGGCTCCGCCCACCCCACCTGCCCCAGGCTGATCGCCCTCGACGAAGCCTTCGCCGGCATCGACGAGCAGTACCGCCCCGATCTGCTCGCCCTGACCGTCAAATTCGATCTCGACCTGTTCATGACCGGCCACGACCTGTGGGTCACCTATCCCACCGTTCCCCGTATCGCGCACTACGACATGAACTACGACAAGGCCAGCCACACCGTCTCCGCCATGCTCATGCTCTGGGACGGACAGCAGATCCTCGACGACCTCGGCTATCCCGGATCCGATGAACTGGCTGCCTCTCTCCTCGGCTTCACGCCAAGCCGACATGCCCCCGCCGCTGACGGCCTGCTCGCCGGCCTGGACGACCACGCCGCCCCAGATGATCAGCCGGACGAAGAAGCGGACGAGGCATGACCACCCCTGTGACAGCCAGTGAGCGCTACCTGCAGCCCGAATACGCACGCCTGCTGGCAGCCGCACGCCGCTCACTGGAACGCACCGGCGGACGCCTCGACGGCACCATCAGCGTCAGCGCACCGAACGACGCCGAACGCGAAGCCCTCATCGGTCTCACCGGCACCTACCGCCCACCCGGCACCGCAAAGATCACTGTTCGGCTCGCCGACCTCGACGCCGCCATCCACACCGCCACCGGGGCCCCGCTTGCAGACCTTCTCACCCAAGTCGGCGGACCGTTGCGCAACCGCCCCGCCGAGAAGTCTGCCCTCCAGCACACCCGCACACAGCTCCTCGCCCAAGCCGAGGCCAGCCCACTCCACGCCAGACACCCCTGGTACCGGGCCTGGTTGAGCGACCTCGCAACCGACGGAACAGTGACCACCCTGATCAACAAAGGCGACATACCAACACTCGCCCGCGCCATCCGGGTCCTGGAACACCTCGACGCCCGCCCCGCCGACACCCCGCCGCTCATGCTGCCGGCCCTTGCCGAGACCGCCACCGGCGACACAAAAGCCCTCAACCACGGCCGCGGCCCTCTGACCAACCTCGTCCTACGTGCCCTGACCCACGCCCACAGCGTCCCCCTACCGTCCACCGCCGAAGAACGCCGGGAACTCTGGGACGCCTTCGATGTCATCGTCGACGACCTCGCCAGCCGCGTCCTCGTTCTCAACCTCCCCGCCCGCGGACAGGGTCTGGGCGAATGGCTCACCGGCGCCGCCACCTACGGAACCCCCTTCCACATCACCCTCCACCAACTGGTCACCCTGCCCATCACGGTCAACCTGCCCACCGTCTACGCCTGCGAGAACCCAGCCGTCCTGCGCCGCGCCGCACAAGAACTCGGCCCCGACAGCCCACCGCTGATCTGCGCAGAAGGCCGCCCCTCCACCGCCTTCCACCGCCTCGCGCGCGCCATCACCTTCGGCGGCGGAACCCTGCTGTACCACGGCGACTTCGACTGGCCCGGCATCGACATGACCAACCAGCTCATCACTCGCCACAACGCCCGCCCGTGGATGATGACCGCAGCCGACTACAACACCGGCATCGCCCAGGACGACGACCACATCCGGCTCCGGGGTAAGCCGCAGTCCACGCCATGGGACCCGGAACTCGCAGCGGCCATGAAACGCGCCGACCGGGCACTCTACGAAGAGGCGGTCGCCGATGCCCTGCTCGATAGCCTGACTACATAGGACTGGAAGGTGACCGTCGGCGTTACTGGTCCACTGGCAGGAGACACCGACGCCGGGACCGTAGACGCCTTGGTCCCGTCAAGGGGCGGCTACTCCGCTTCGTGCCTGGTGGTGCCCAAGGCCGCTGTAGTCGCAGGCCTCAGGAAGGGAACGGTCTGCTGATTCTCACTAGTCCGTGAGAAGTCGGAGACGGCTCGCTGCTCCTCGAATACCACAACTCGCATCAGCTCAAGACACCTTGCGTGGAATACCTAGGGACAAACTGTCGTCGCACGGTTCTTGTCGGATGGAAGGCTTCCGTTCAGTGAGGCCACTACCGATGTGAGGTTGTCGTCATGGCACGCAGCAATCCCGAACGTCCGACGAACGGATTCACGGTTTCGGCTGCCGCAGACGCAGTCCCGCCCGCGCGCCGCCATGTTGTAGCACTGGCCCGGACTTTGGGCGCCTCCGTGCAAGATGAAGTGCTGGAGACCGTTGAGCTGCTGGCGAGTGAGGTCATAGCCAACGCAGTCCTACATTCAGCCAGCCCATGCGAGGTCGTTGTGACGCGCACCGCCGAACGGCTTCGTGTGGAGGTCACGGACGCTGACCCTACGATGCCGAGCGTCGTCGCAGCCGGGCCGAATGACGAGAGCGGCCGAGGTCTCCTACTCGTCGACGCTTTGGCGGATGCCTGGGGCATGCAACCGGAACCTGACGGCAAGACGACGTGGTTCGAGATTGGGCTGGCGTCGACGCACGAGAGGATTGGCGACGGCTCCACGGAGACCCCGTCCTCCCCTCATGTAGCTGCCGTGCGACGAGATGATCAGCGAGGCTGCCTGGCGCGGCCGGTAAAATCGCGGACGTCGTCGGTCCCGGCGGTTGCCGGGAAGGGGCATCAAGCTGCCTGAGCTGAACGTGGCGATGCCATGAAAACGGTCAGTGCATGCCGGTGAGGAACGGTGTGGCCCTTGGATTCGGTCGTGTCGCTGTACGTATGACGACCTGCCGAAGGTACGAATCTGGCCTGCCCGGGGTAAGTAGTGGGGGCGTTGAGTGTCGTCGCAAGTCTCGGAGAGGCACCCTGATGGCCCAGATCGGGGGCACCTCGGCGGCCGGAGGGTGCTTACCGCCGAGCTGGTGCGCGAGGCGCGGAAGCAGGTGCAGAATGGGGCTTCAGTAGATCGTCTCGCACGTGCGTTTGGGGTGAGCAGCAGGGCGCTGTCCAAGGCGGTCTATGGCGCCACCTGGCGCCGGGTGGACAACCCACCGCCAATCAGCCGGCCCCAGCCCGTTGATCCTGACCAGCCCAGCCCCACGGTTCTGGACGATGACCATGTGCGTCGCTTGAGACGCGAGCATGCAGGTGGCGCGTCGGTGCACTATCTCGCGACGAGAGACGGCCTTGCCTACAACACCGTTCATGATGCGATCCGTGGCGTCACATGGGCGCACGTTGATGAACAAGCGTCCGAGGAGATTGCCGAGGAAGCGCGCCGCCCAGGCGTGCTCCTGACTGTGGCAACAGTGGGAGAGATGAGGCTTGCGCATGCCAGTGGTGCCTCCCTGCGATCCCTCGCTGACAAGTTCCATCTGAAGTACGCGACGGTTCGAGCGGCTGTGCAAGGGGCGACCTGGCGCCACCTCACGGATCCGCCCCCTGTACCGGCTTCCGGTCGGGGCGGACGGCATGCACTCACCAGTGCGCAGGAAGCCGATCTCGTACGGATGCGTGAGGAGCGTGGCGCCACGTATGCCCAGCTCGGCGCGGCATTCGGCGTCAGCGAGGCCACAGCCTGGCACGTATGCGAACGTAACCGTCGCCCGGCGAAGGATTGAGGGGGCGTGGGTGCGGGCGAGCACATGCTGGGAATCGGTAGGCTTGCGCGCATGTCTACAGCCTCCACGCGCGTGCGTTTCGCCCCGTCCCCGACTGGAATGTTCCACGTTGGCGGGGCCCGGTCGGCTCTCTACAACTGGGCCGTCGCGCGACAGTCGGGGGGCAAGTTCGTCCTGCGTATCGAGGACACCGACGCGGCCCGCAACAAGCCGGAGTGGATCGACGGCATCATCAGCGCGCTCGCCGCCATCGGGATCCACAAGGACGATCCCGCCTTCGAGGGGCCGTACTTCCAGTCGCAGAACGCCGACCGTCACAGCGAGGCTGCCCAGCAGCTCTATGCCCAGGGCCGCGCGTACTACTGTGACTGCACCCGTGAGCAGCTCCAGGAGCGGACCGGTTCACAGCACCTCGGCTACGACGGCTTCTGCCGGGACCGGGGTCTGGAGTACGTGGAGGGCCGGGCGCTGCGGTTCCGTACTCCGACCGAGGGCGAGACGGTCGTCGTGGACCTCATCCGGGGTGAGCCGTCCTTCCCGAACTCCGCGATCGAGGACTTCGTCATCGCCCGCGGTGACGGCTCCCCGGTCTTCCTGATCGCCAACGTGGTCGACGACCTCGACGAGGGCATCACCCTGGTCATCCGTGGTGACGAGCACCTGTCGAACACGCCCAAGCAGCAGCTGCTGTGGGAGGCGCTCGGCGCGAAGGCCCCGGTGTGGGCGCACCTGCCGGTGATCGTGAACGAGAAGCGGCAGAAGCTGTCCAAGCGCCGGGACAAGGTCGCTCTCGAGGACTACCTCGCCGAGGGCTTCCTGCCGGAGGCGATGACCAACTACCTGATGCTGCTCGGCTGGGGCCCCGGGGACGACGTCGAACTCCGCCCGTACGCGGAGTTGGAGGAGAAGTTCCGCGTCGAGGACGTGAACACCTCGCCAGCCTTCTTCGACATCAAGAAGCTGACCGCCTTCAACGGCGAGTACATCCGCGCCCTGCCGCTGGAGAAGTTCGTCGAGGCCTGTGAGCCGTGGCTGCGCGCCCCGTACGCCAACTGGGCGCCCCAGCACTTCGCCCAGGCGGCGTGGGAGGCGATCGCCCCCCACGCCCAGACCCGCGTGGCCGTCCTGTCGGACATCACGGCCAACGTCGACTTCCTGTTCCTGAAGGAGCCGGTGGAGGACGAGGCGTCCTGGGACAAGGCAATGAAGGGCGACCCGGTGGCTCTCCTCACCACGGCCCGCGCCAAGCTGGAGACGGCCGACTGGACCAGCCCCGAGTCCCTCAAGGAGGCGGTCCTGGCCGCCGGCGAGGAGCACGGCCTGAAGCTGGGCAAGGCCCAGGCCCCGGTGCGCGTCGCGGTCACCGGCCGCACGGTCGGTCTGCCCCTCTTCGAATCCCTGGAGGTCCTCGGCAAGGACCGCACGCTCGCACGGATCGACGCCGCGCTGGTGAAGCTCGCCGGCTGACTACTTGGTGATCACGGTCCCGTCGCCTGTGCGAGGAGGCGGGACCAGGCCGCGGCGAAGTACGCGGTGTCGAAACGGGCCAGCGTCTCGTACACGGTCTTCGACTCGGCGGGCGCCGCGTTCGCCCGCTCCCGTATCTGCTGGGCCAGCCAGTGTGGATCCGGAGGCGGCTGCTCGGTCAGACGCGCGAGGTCACCGAGCCCGGCGACCGGCTGGATGAGGCAGGGCAGGCCCAGGAGCAGGGCCTCTGCGGCGCATCGACTCCACCCTTCCCGCATGCGCGGAGTGAAGACCCCGACGTCGCAGGCCCGCAGCAGTTCGAGGTACCGGGGGCGGGGCAGGTCGAAATGGTGTCCCGGGGAGCCGATGGTGTTGCTTCCGGTGGTCACGAGACGGAGCCCGGGATCGGTTTCGATGGCCGTGGCGACCGTCTCGATGCCTTTCCAGTGAACTGCTTTGCCCGCGTACACGGCGATCTCGTTTTGAGGGAGACCGAGGCGGGCCTTGCATTCAGCAGGGTCCATGCCGCGGACTCTGTCGATCTCGGCGAGGTCGAAGGCGTTGTAGATCACCTGGACGTTGTCCACGCCGCGCTCCCCGAGGAACGCTGCCCAGGACGGGGCGACGCACACAACCGCGCGGCACTGGGGCAGGACCGCGAAGAGCCTGCGCCACAGCATCGGTTCGAGGGGCCAGGAATCGAACTGGAGCGGCTCGTAGTGGTGGAAGACGAAAACGGTCCGGGCCCGCATCTCCGGGGTGAAAAAGAGGATGCTGAGGTCGTCCCAGAGGAACGAGCCCGGCGCGTCTCTGAGTTCGCGGATGTGAGGCGCGAGGCGGGCGAGGTGGCGCACCTTCCGGCCTCGGCGGACGGTGTAGGCACGCTTGTAGTCCGGAACCGTCCGCCACTCGATCGAGTCGGCTGTGACCTCGTGGATCATGCGGAGGTAAACGCGGCCTCCGGTGCGGCCCTGCGGCGACATGGAGTGGACGACCGGGGTCACGTGCCCGCCTCCACCTGCTGTTGGTACTCCGCGTAGAGCACTCCGTACGCGGCTCGTAGTGGCGCGCTCACGTCGCGGGACTCCTTGGCGAGCGGCAGGTAGGTGCTGGTCAGGCTGTCGAGAAAGCGAGCCCGGCGGTCCGGGTCCGGCGAGTGCCGCAGGTCGCGCAGGTTGTCGATGCGGTCGGCGAGACGGATGAGCAGTTCCGCCGGACCGAGGCACCTGATCTTGTTGTGCCAGACGTCCGAGTCCCACGGCTGCTTGGGACGCTGCTCCAGCCGGTGGTCGGGGGTCATGGAACGCAGCCGTTGCGTGAGGGCCGAGCCCAGGCCGGATGCTACGAGACGCTCCGCCGCTGGCGCGATCTCCAGCGCGTCGTGCAGCAGGCCGAGGATCAGCAGTTCGGGATCGGTGACGCCGAGTTCTGCTTTCAGGACGGTCACGACGCGCACCGGATGGTTGATATAGGGCGTGCCCTGGTCTCGGACGTGACCGGCGTAGATCGTCGTGGCGAGGGTCGCGGCGAGCCGGCCTCGCGCTCGTTCCGGCTCCGGCCAGTCGTTGAGGCCGAGTTCGTCCGTCAAGGCGGGGGTGCTGGTCATGCGCGGTCCGTTCCGTAAGGGGCCGCCAGGACCGTGTCGATGCGCACGTGCGGGGCGAGGATCAACGCGTCCTCGACGACCAGGGCGTCAAGACCGAGTTCGACCGCGGCGGTGACGGCCTGTTCGGCGGTGCGGAGGATGGGCGTTCCCTTGAAGTTCAGGGAGGTGTTCAGGAGGACGGGCACTCCGGTGAGCCGGTGGAACTCCTCCAGCAGCGGGCGGACGCCGGAGTGCCGTCGGCCAACGGTCTGGAGGCGGGCGGTTCCGTCGTGGTGGACAACCGCGGGCATCCGGTCGGACTTGCAGTGCCGGGCGCGTACGACCCGGTTCATGAACGGGTCGCCGTTGCCGAGGAACCACGCGTCGGCTTCCTCAGCGAGTGCCAGGGGCGCCAACGGGCGGTAGTCGGCTCGCTGTTTGAGGGCGTTCAGGCGTGTCTTGGTCTCTGCCTTGCCGGGGTGGGCGAGGATCGAGCGGTGACCGAGGGCCCTCGGCCCGAACTCCATGCCGCCCCGCACCCAGCCGACGACGTGGTGGTCCGCGAGGAGTGCGGCGACGGTGGGGATCAGCCGTACACCGAGGCCGGACACGGTCTGGTAGCCGCCCGCGAGTCCTCCGTCGGACAGGGGGCCGGCGAGCGGGCCCCAGTCGGCGTCCTCGGGTGTCGGCAGGAGGGGTTGTCCGAGGACGTAGTTCCAGGCGTAGAGGGCGGCGCCGACCGCGGTGCCGGCGTCGTGCGGCGCCGGGGCGACGAAGAGGTTCTCGAAGCCGGACTGCTCGGCGAGCGTGCCGTTGAGATGGGAGTTCAGGGCGCAGCCGCCGGAGAAGACCAGAGTGCGGGCGGTCGTGAGGTGACGCAGGTGACGGGCCACGTGGACGACCGCCTCGGCGAAGACCCGCTGCGCCGCCGCGGCCAGGTCGGCCCGGGTATCCAGCGGCTTCGCGTCGGCGGACTCCGCGGTCCAGACCGCGCCTTCGATCCCGAGCGGGGTCTCGGCGTCGTACGACCCCCATGGCGCCGCGATGTGTACGTCCCCGTTCTCGCCGAGATGTACGAGGTCGCGGAGTTCCTTGTAGTAGCGGTCCGGGTCACCGAAGGCGGCCAGGGCCATCATGCTGCCCTCGACTTCGTTGCCCGGCGGAATCACCCGCAGCGCGAGGTTGCGGTAGAAGTGGCCGAGGGACGGGTGGGCGCGCACAGGTCCGGAGGGGCCGGGGGCGATGGCCGGTGTGACCTGGCGGACGCGGTCGATGCTGTCCGGCGTCAGGTCGTAGCCGGTGATCCGTTCGCGCCCCGACGCGATGTCCATACCGAGGGCGGAACCGCCTGCGTCGATGACCAGGCCGGCGGCGTGCTCCTCGCCGGAGAGGAGATAGCCGGACAGGACGTGCGCGGTGTGGTGGGAGATGAGCTTCAACCGTTGCCCGAGCGCCCCGGGGAGCAGGGCGGCGAGTTCGTCCTGCTCCGTGGACGCCCACGACCCGTGCCGGGGGCTGGGCCGCATGGACGGGGTCCACACGTGGTCGATGTCGTCGACGGTGATGCCGGCGGACCGCAGGCACCAGTCGAGGGCGTGGGTCGGGGCGGTGAGAACCCCCTTGCGTGTGGTGCGGTTGTGTTTCACGCCGCTCCATCGCTCCTCCTCGGCCGCGTAGATGCGGCCGTCGACGACGAGGCAGGCGGAGGTGTCGTGGTGGAAGTTCAGACCGAGCACTGCGGGCATGGGGACCTCCGGGAAGAGGGCGGTCAGACGGAAGCCGTGCGACGGGCGGGAGCGGGGACGGTCTGAAGGCCCGAGTCCCTGTACTCGTGGCACTTCAGGCAGAAGTCGTAGTGCTTGCGGCGCGGCGCGAAGACCCTGGCCGCGAAGTCGTCGTCCCAGACCGTGAACTCGCTGTCGTTCTTGGCCATGGCGTTGAAGCACCGGTAGCAGTCGCCGTCGACCTCGATCATGAGGTGCTGGTCGACGTTGCGGTCGCAGAGGCCACCGAGATCGTTCGCGGGCTGGCCGACGTCGATGTGGTGGACGTGGTTGGTGACGTGGATAGCGCCGTACTCCTCGCACAGGGCGGCCAGTTGACTGAGGCGGTCCGGGGCGATGGCCTCCAGCACGCTGTTGATGACGACGGTCTTTCCGGCCTCACGGAGTACGGGGACGACAGCGCTGACCTCGTTGTAGTTGTCGTGCTCCTCGTCGCAGCCGATCAGGACCTGGTCGTAGTGCGCGAGGGTCGCTTGGAGGAGGCGCTCGTTGCGGGCCAGGGTGATCGCATTGGAGCCGAGCACCATGACCTGCTCCGGGAAACGGTCACGGGCAAGGCCGCTGAGCTCGCTGAAGTCGCGGTGAACGGTGGGTTCTCCGCCGTTGATGTGTAGCTGCCGGAACGGGATCTGTCCGAGGCGGTCGAGGACCCGCCTGAACGTCTCCAGCGGCATGTTCTCGCCTTGGCCGCCCTCGGCGAAGATGCAGAAGTCGCAGTGGCGGTTGCACTTGGTCGTGATCTTGATCTTCGCGGTCTTGAGGGTCCTTTGCGTGGTGGACAGCACGGGGGACGACGTCATGGGGAGCCCCTTTGGTCACTCGGGGTGGGCGGAGAGGAAGTCTTCGACGACGGAGCGGTGACGCCCCCACAGGGCGAGGAGGTCGCGAAGGCTGCCTGTCGTGGTCGGGCCTGGGGGCAGCAGCTCCGTCATGGCCTTGACGAGCAGCGCGTCGTCACCGGAGGTTCGGCCGGCGAGACGGGTCAAGGTGTTCCGGGCGGAACGGAGTTCCTTCTCCTCGCGAGCGATCAAGTAGCCGGTCACGGTCTCCGGCGGCGGGTTCAGGTAGTAGATCCAGCGTGCGACGCGCACACGGAGCATGCCGGCGGCCGTGATCCAGGCCGCCGTTTCCGCGTCCACCGCCTCCGGCAGCGGCCTGGGAGGCGGTGTGCGGCGCAGTACGGCGTCCACGGTTACGTGGGCCGTGCGCAGTACCTGAGTGGGGGAGAGGTCCGGATCCGAGGTGGCGGCGGACAGGCGAAGAAACCTCTCGGCATGTGATTCGAGTTCGCCGGGGTGCCACTGGTTGAGAGCCGCGGTCTTCCCGGGGCACCTGGTGCGCGTGGCGAGGGCCGCCGACGCGAACCAGCACGGCGCCACGTAGTGCCAGGCGACGCAGTGCCTTCGGTAGCCGTCGAGGTCGTGGTGGACGTTGTCGGTGCTGTCCTTGTCGAGTTGGTAGCGGCCTGCGATCCTCGCGTCGAGGATCCCGCGGTAGAACCTCTCGTCCGCTCGGCTCCACGGCATCATCCGCGCACGGGACTGCCACCGCCCGAGGGTGGCCGCGCTGCCCGTGACCAGGCTCCAGGTGGAGACCTCGGCCGGCGACACCTGGTTGCGGTCGAGCTCGTCGGCGGTGAACGCGAACCCGGGCGGATGTTCGAGCAGTCGGCTGTGGGTCGGGTCCAGGAGTACCGCCTGGTGATGGGCGGTGGCCAGCCGCTCGTTCCACTCCCACCAAGAGTCGGGGGCCTGGTCGAGGACGACGCGGATGTCGATGTCCGAGTGCGGTGCGATGAGGTCTCCGGCCTGCCACTTGTGGGTGAGCATGCTCGCGGTGACGTCCTGGGCGGCCAACTGCTCGGCGTAGACGACGCCGAGCTGCGGGTACGACACGGTGGAACGGGCCGTCGTCACTCGGACTCACCTCCGGGCCGGCGAAGCGAGCAGGCCCCGCCCGTATCGCTGGCCACGGGCAGCAGGGGAAGCACGGGCACGCCCTGCGGTCGCTCCATGCGGTCCCAGCGCAGGTCGTAGTCGACGTAGTGGAAGCCCTGCCAGGCCTCGTTGCTGTCGCGTTCGAGCATGGCGCGGAAGAGGTGGGCGTAGGCGTCGGCCATGGTGCCGTCCGAGAGGTGCGGCTTCAGGGGGATGTCGCGGTTGTGGAGGATGCAGGGCCGGGCGATACCGGTGGGCGTGATCTTGATGCGGTTGGCGTCGGAGCAGGTGGCACAGGAGGAGTTGGAGATGAACCCGATGGAGCCGGCCCAGCCGGTCGGCTGCAGGTACCGTCCCGGGCTCCGCACTCCCAGCTCGGTGCGGGAGATCTCGCCGGCCTCCTCGAACCAGGTGTGCAGGCGTTCGCGGACCTCCGCCTCGGCCACGAACTCGGTGGGGAACAGGGCCTCCGCCGGTCCGATGCGCTGCAGCTCGATCAGCCGTACCGCGACGGGCAGTCGCCTGGCGAGTTCGGCGACACCGAAGGCGTCGTCCAGGTACGACCGCTGGAGCACGCAGTTGATCTTGACCTTGAGGCCGAGTTCGAGTGCCCGGTCGATGGTGGCACGGGAGACTCGCGGGTCGCCGCCGCCCATGATCTCGGTGGACCGTGCGGGATCGAGGCTGTGCAGGCTGATGTTCAGGTACGTGAGCCCGGCGTCGCGCAGCGCGTCCACGGTCAGGCCGCGGCGCAGGTTGCCGTGGCTGGTCATGCCGATGGTCGCCTTGTCGCCGAGACCGTCGGAGAGCGCTCCGATGATGTCGAGGACGTCGGCGCGCAGCGTCGGCTCCCCGCCCGAGGTGTGCGCCTTGCGGATGCCCCAGAGCCCGGCCTCCTTCGCGATGCCCGCGTAGTCGGAGACCGTGAGCGTCTTGTCCTTGTGTCCGTAGTCGGGCATGCACCGCGGCTTGCAGAAGACGCAGTCGAGGTTGCAGATGGAGTTCAGCGTGAAGGCCAGGTAGGGATGGTTCCGACCCGACTCGGCGAACCGCTGCAACAGGCTGGTCCTGGAAAACCGCTGGTCAGTGGGGATCATGTGTCCCTCCGTGGGTTGGGGTGACAGCACCGTTGAGGGGCTGGCCGGCGAGGAAAAGTCGGAGGTTGTCGATGAAGAAGGCGACCGCCTCGTCCATGTAGGCGTGGCTGAAGACGGCGCTCTTCGGTGTGAGCACGATCTGCGGGTGGTGGCGGAGCGGATCGTCGAGCGCGGGCGGCTTGCGCGGCTGTACGTCGAGGGCGGCGCCGACCAGCGGGCCTTGGTCGAGGGCGCCGAGGAGCGCATAGTGGTCGACGGTGCTGGCCCGCCCGAGGTTGATGAAGACCGTCCCGGGGCGGCACGCCTTGAAGGTGCTCTCGTCGAAGAAGCCGCGCGTCTCGTCGGTCGCGGGAAGCAGGTTGACGACGGCACGGGAACGCGAGAGTGCTTCACGAACGCGATGCGACGGCACCCATTCGATCCCGCCGGGTTCGGAGCTAGGAGCGTTGCGGCGTACTCCCATCACATGCATTCCGAAGGCACGCGCCACCTCGGCGAGGCGGATGCCGACAGAGCCGCAGCCGACGATCGTGAGCGTCTCGCCGTACAGGTCGAAGAAGCTGTCGGCGAGTTCGTCCTTCCACCAGACGGACCGGGTCTGAAGTCGTGCACTCGTGAACAGGCCCCGCGAGAAGCCGAGGAGCAGGCCGATCGCGTGCTCGGCCATCGGCCTCCCGTGGTAGCCGTACCCGCGGGTGAGCGTGATGCCCGCGGTGTCGAGCGTGGTGACCGGCCAGTGATCGATGCCTGCGGACGGGGTGGCCGTCCAGCGGAGCCGTGGGGAGGACTTGAGCCACTCCGCGTCGAAGGACCAGCCGAAATAGACGTCAGCGATACGGATCTCGACAGGGACGTCCTGCTCCTGGGCGAGGAGGAAGCGGACGTCCGGAAAGGCGGACCTCAGTTGTCCGGCGTGCCGATCGGATAACTGCCAGAAGGGATAAGGAGAGTTGAGGGCAACCAGTGCGGTGGTTGTCACGCTCCACCCCTCAAGGGGACGCTGCGGGCCATCGCCCAAGGGGTGTACTGGCGCAGGTAGGAGCGGATCGTGGCCTCGTAGTCGTGCCGGGCCATGAGCAGTGCCCTGCCGCGCGCACGCATCTGCTCACGCTCTCGGACGCTGATGTGAAGCGCTCGCCTGATCGCGTGGGCGAGGTTCACGGGGTCACGGGCTCCGGCCGTGAACCCGGTCACCCCGTCGACCACGGTCTCCGTGAGCCCGCCTGCCCGAGTCGCGACCACCGGCGCGGCCCCCGAGGCGAAGGCTTCGAGGGGGATCCTCCCGAACGGTTCGGCCCGGGAGGGCACCACCACTCCCCGGAGCGCCGGGCTCCGCAGCCAGGAGCGGTACCGAGGGGAGAACCGCGGCAGGAACGTCGCGTCGATCGCGTAGTCGCGGACCATCGCCTGGAGCCGCTGCTGGTAGTCGGTCAGGGTCTCCGTGTGTGTTGTGGATGCGAGCAAGAGGTGTGGCACCCGTTCGCCCTGCGTACCGAGGATTCGGACGGCTTCCAGCAGGTCCTCGAAGCCCTTGCTCTCCACCGCACGGCCCAAGGCCAGCAGGAACCCCGCTTCGGCTTGCGGCGGCAGTGGAGCCGGCACCACGTCCTCTTGGTCGCTCAGGAGTAGGCCGTTGGGGAGATCGACCACCGCCTGTCGCGGGACGCCGTAGACCTGCTCAAGATGGCCGCGCATGTGGTGCGAGATGGCGGCGACGCGTGCGCCGTCACCCACCGCCGCCGTCAGTCCCTTGCGCTCCCAGCGGATGCGCCGCCGGTCCTCCGGGGAGGCGAGTTCACTCGTCGACCGGGGCAGGAGAAGGAGGCTGAACGGATCGTCGGCGCGTCGATGGGGTCCGAGTCCGAGGAAGGGGATGTCGAGGCCGATCAGCTGGGCCATCGGCGCATCGGCAAGGCGTGCCCGGGCGGTTTCCGTGACCCGCTCGCACAGTGCTTCGCAGCCCGCGAGGGCGGCGGTCGCCGCGCGACCACCCGGAACCGGAACGACCTCGGCCCCGGCCTGCCCCAGCATTCCCTCGGTCTCGGCCACCCAGGTGGGGTCGTAACTGGGGTCGGAGCGTGAGATGTGAACGGGCATGACCAGGAGGCGTCCTCGGGGCAGTGCCCGCGTGAGTACCTCAAGGAAGGCCCTGTTGCTGAAGCCCGTACCCGATGTGCACCCGTAGTAGCCGTCATGCAGCGCGACGGCGATCTTCGACGGGGTCGTGGTTGTGGCCGGCCCGACGGCTCCCTCTTTACCTCTCTGACGCTGAAGAGGGACCGCTTTGGTCGTCGGAACGGGGGCCACGCCCTGTGAACTGCGTGTACGGGCTGCCATGGGAAGACTCCTCCAGTGCGGGATAGGCGGGGGAGAACGGTGGCTCGGGCAGGGAGACACCTGGGTCGCGCATGGGTGGTGCGGTCCGTCGGGGATTCGCGCAACGGAGCGTGAAGAGACGATTCCACTACGCGAGTGCGGCGAGCGGACAAAGTGTCCGCAGGAATTCGCCGCCAACCTCTTGACAGCAACAGGCCTTATTCGCCGATGGGTTGAGTGCCGTCGAGGCTCTGAACGATCGCTCGAAGCTGGTAGGGGTTGCTCGGGCCGTACGTCCGCCGTCCTTTGCTCGCTCGGTCCAGGGCCCCGGGTATCGCTCCGCCCGACATCCAGAACACCGGAAGCACCATGGGCCGGAGGAGGTGATGGATCGGTCAACTTGGCCAATTGGCAGGTGCATTGCACGATCCAGGTGAAGCCTGGGCATGCCTGATCGCGAGGCGTGGACCGTGAGTTGGCCAGTCTGGGAGTGGTACTGCATGCCGAACGCACGCGACAGACGCAACGAGGTCCTGTCGGGCTGTCTGGACGAACTCGGCTGGAGTCCCAAGGCGTTCGCGCGCAAGCTGAACCGCGTGTTCGGGGTGGGGACCGTGGCCGAGTCCGCGCCGTACCACTGGCGGGACGCGGGAGGGGTTCCCCGTTCTCCCCTGCCGACGATGGCGGCGTACGTCCTCTCCCAAGAACTTGGGCGCGTCATCTCGGTCGATCAACTCTGGCAGGGTAGAGCCGCTGACTCGCCCGCGCTGATAGCCGCGGACGCAAGCCTTGGGCACGCCTGGGACGTCCAGGGGCTCGGTCACATCGTGGAGGACTGGGTGCTCGGTGGGTTGCTCGACCGACGGCGTTTCCTGGCCATCTCGGGGTCCGGCCTGCTCGCCGCTGTCTCCCACTACCTGGACGGGACGGCCGGACGCGGGGCGTTCAATCCGAGGATCGCCGAGGAAGGGGGCGTGGACCCGCTCGTCGCCCAAGTCGAACAGAACCTCCCCCTGTTGCAGCTTCTCGACGACGAGAACGGTGGCGCTCGCCATCTTCCTTACGTGGGAGCCCAGTTCAGATCAGTTGGGCTCCTGCTGCACGAAGGCGCCCACTCGGACAAGGCCACCACGCGACTCATCCGCGCCATGGCCGAGATCGGACAGCTTGCCGGCTGGATGGCCTTCGACTCGGCGGACCACGGCCTCGCCCAGCGGTACTTCGTCACCGCGCTTCGTGCCGCCCACCAGGTCAACGACCGGGCGTTGTGTGCCCACATCCTGGCCGACATGTCCTTTCAGGCGGCCACCCGCAGGCACCCCGCCGACGCGATCGCCCTGGGCGAGGCCGCCCGCCGGGCGAGCGAGGGAGGGACAACGGGAGCGCGTGCCTCGGTGCTCTCGAGGCTGGCACACACGTACGCGACGGCCGGCCGTGGCACGGACTTCGAGCGAACGAGCGACCTGGCCCGTGAGTTGATCGAGGGCCGGTCGAGTACGGAGCCCGAGCCGCGGTGGATGTACTTCCTGACCCCCAACCACCTGGACTGCCAGGCCGGATACTCGTTGATCGGCTTGGGTCGCTCCGCTCTGGGTCAGGGAGACCGCTCCACGGGCCGGAAACTCGTACGCAGGGGAGAGTCCCTTCTGGAGACAGGCGCTTACGGCGTGGAGAAAGGGGACCCGAGCCAACGCAGGGCGCTCTTCGAGGGGGCGTGGCTCGCCCTGGGGTACAGCGCCTCGGGCGAACTGGAACGGGCTTGCGACATCGCCAGAACTGCTGCTTCCAGGCTTCCGACCGTGCGATCGCCCCGGAGTACCGCACTCCTTCGGCAACTGGCTGTCGAGTTGCGCCGCAAGCGGAGAAACCCCCACGTCGGCACTCTGCTACCCGATCTCGAGGAGCATCTGGCCAAATACGCGGGTTCGGCCGCGGGACCTCCGGATACGGTCTGAGCATGACCTCAACCGGCAAGATCGTCATCGTGGGCGGAGGCGTCACGGGGTTGACCACGGGAGTGGCGCTCCTCGAAGCGGGCTTGCCCGTACACCTGGTGGCAGCGGAGATCCCCGGCCCGACATCGGTGGCCGCGGGCGCGATGTGGGGCCCTTACCTGGTTGAACCGTGGTCGAAGGTACGGCGGTGGAGCCTCCTCTCGCTCGATGTCTTTCGAGAGTTGTCGGGCGACCCGGCAACCGGTGTTCGGATGGTCGGCGGCGTCGAGGCGGCCCGGAGCGCGGTGTCCGCCCCGGAGTGGAGCACCTTGTTGCCTGACTTCCGTGAGTGCTCTCCTGGCGAACTGCCAGCTGGGTTCGTGGGTGGCTTTCGCTTCACGGTTCCGCTCATAGACATGCCCCTTTACCTCCAATACCTTCTGGAGCGGTTCCAGGGGGCCGGCGGCACGACGGAGCGGCGGTTCGTCGGTTCATTCGACGAAATCGCCGACGCGTCTGTGATCGTGAACTGCGCGGGGCTGGGCGCCGGCAGGCTCGCCGCGGACGACGATGTGCGACCGATTCGTGGACAGCACGTGGTCGTGAAGAACCCGGGCATCACGGAGTTCTTCTCCGAGGACACGGGCCTGTCGCCCGACCTCGTCTGCATTTACCCGCACGGCGAGACCGTGGTTCTCGGCGGCACGGCGATCGACGGCGAGGCGAGCCTCCAGGAGGATCCCGTCGCGGCAAGAGCGATCGTCGAGCGGTGCGCGGCAGTCGAACCTCGGCTGGCGAAGGCTCCTGTCATCGCGTCCCGAGTCGGCGCACGGCCAACGCGCTCCGAGGTACGTGTCGAGGCGGACAGCCGCGGTGACGGAGTCCCGGTGCTCCACAACTACGGCCATGGAGGGAGCGGCGTCACCCTCTCATGGGGCTGCGCGCGCGAGATCGTCGGGATGCTGCCGTTCTGAAGCTGGCGCTTGGTCATGCCACGAACCCCCCTTCACGGCCAAGCCGCTCGCCGCTGGTCCTGGTCCCCGTTGCCTGACAACCGCGGACTCCGGCGCGCTGCTGGCTGTCCGCAGTCGGTTGCCTTCGAGGATCACTCAGGCGGCCAGCGCAGAACGTACGCGCCCGGTCGTGGCAAGCCCGAACAACGACCCTCAAGATCAGGCCAACTCCGCCCTGTGCCTGGAATGTGACGGCGAGCACGCGCATGTGGACCTACCATGCCCCGATGCGGCCAGAACCCGGACAGGTACTGCACTTCTCCGAAGATCCCACGATCACCCGCTTCGTTCCGCGCGTTTCCCCGACGTCGAAAGACCATGGGGCCTTTGTCTGGGCCGTCGACGCGGTCCGCGCCCCCGACTACTGGTTCCCCAAGCAGTGTCCCCGGGCGATGGCCTGGGTGACACCCGACACGTCCCCGTCGGACCGCGAGCGGATCATCGGTCCGGGCGGGGGTGATCGAGTACATGCGATCGAGTACGACTGGTTGGAGGAGATCCGAAACGTTCGCCTCTACGCCTATCGGTTCGACTCCACGCCTTTCCGCCCCCTCGGGGGGCCCGTCCCGCGCGCCCACGTCGCGGAGGAACCCGTCGAGCCGCTGGGACCACCGGAGCCCGTAGGCGACCTCCTGGCCCTGCACGCCGAGGCCGGCATCCAGCTGCGGGTTCTGGACATCCTGTGGCCGTACTGGGAGACCATCACCTCCAGCACCTGCGGCTTCAACGGCATCCGGCTGCGCAACTCACACGGGCACCCGGCTCATAGGCCTGAGGCCCGGCCGCGAATCCTCCTCGGGCAAGCGGCCTCAGGTGGGGCCTACGTGGAACAGCAACCAGGGGAGCGCGCAGGACAACACGGGGCGCCGTAGACCGGAGTGATCCCTTGTCACCTCATGGTTGAAGAACAGGCCAATGTCGTGATCTCTTCCAAGAGCCGGGGTACGTCCTCAAGACTGTCGAGTACCGCGTCGGCCCCCGCTGCCGCCAAATCGCGGGCGGTGGTCTTGCCGGACGCGATTCCGATCACCGAAGCACCGCCTTCGACTCCGGTGCGGACATCTTCGAGCGAGTCCCCGATGATGACGGTGTTGGAGCGGGTGAAGGCTGCCCTGAACTTGGCCTGAGCTCGTTCTTGTGCGACGGCGACGAGGGCGGGACGGTGCTCGTCGTCGGAGGAGTACCCGCCGATTTCAGTGTCCAGAAAGGCGTCGAGGCCGAACACTCCGAGCTTCAGCAGCGCGTTGGGCCTGAGGTTCCCCGTGACGACGGTCGGCACACAGTGCGTCTGCTCGTGCACCGCCTTCAGGGCAGACACGGCACCCGGCATGAGGACGCCCCGCTCGCGCAGGGCTTCCTCATGCGCGGCGAGACACCGCGGCAGGAGTTCAACCATGCGCGGCAGCAGGCGGGGGACGTCCGATGCCGGAACGCCGTTGTGCAGGAGCAGGGATCGGATCGCGAGGGGCATGGTGACGCCGGTTCCCCGGGCCGGAAGGCGTTCTGCGGGGCGCCCAACGATCTCGGCGAAGGTCTCGCGGTAGACCTGCCGATCGATCTCACCGACGTACAGCAGCGTTCGGTCGATGTCCCACAACACGAGGGACTGTTCGGCTTCAGCCACTCCCGACCTCACTCCTCACCTTCGACCAGGGCGGGACCGCCCTGTGGCTGCGAGCGTACGTGAGGCCACCCCAACCTCATCTCGCCGTAAGGGCTCGGCTACTGTCTGCGGCCGACGGTGAGGGCCGCTCTCCGGCGCCTGCAGGATTCGCGCGGACAAACTGTCCGTAGGTACTTCGGCGCCTACCTCTTGACCAGGGGGCGGCAATCGTACTCATCCCGCACCCGCTTCTTCGCGATATGCCCCGCTTCGGTCGTGTGGCCGGAGGCTCGGGCGGGAACAGCAACGTACGTCGGGTCCGCGCAGCAGATCCACGTCGTGGGCGCTCGGTCATCGGCTCTGTTAACAGTTGGCGACCAGGGGCGCAGGCTTGGACCGTATCCGTACTCTGAACGAAGTGCTTCATCGCGAAGGGACAGCTCCACCGATGAGTGAAAACCTGACACTGGGAGACCGTCTCCGCGTCGCTCGCAGGACACGGAAGCTGTCCGCCGCCCAACTGGCGCAGAAGGTCGCGGTCTCCCCGAGCTACGTGCAGAAGTTGGAGTCGGGCGCGCGCAAGGCCTCACCCTCGCTGGTGCTGGCTCTTGCCAAGGCGCTGCGCTTCGGCCCCGAGGTCCTGACCGGCCAGCCGTACTACGGTGAGCCGGAAGCGGAGGACGGCGTCCACGCAGTCATACCCGAGCTCCGCCGCCTCCTGCTCTGCTACGACAGCCCCGACGACCTGGAGATCGCGCCGCGGGCGCTTCCCGTGCTTGCCTCGGAGGTTGACCAGGTGGCGGCCCTGCGTCGCGACGCCCGGTACGCGCCGATGGGTCCCCTGCTGCCGCCGATCATCACCGAACTGACGCACGTGGCCCTCGGCGGTGGCAACGGTGACCGGAGCAAGGCCTTCTGGCACCTGGCGCGCGCCTACCGGGCCGTGAACTCCCTTGCCCACAAGATGGGTCACCATGACCTGTCGAACACGGCACTGGAGCGCGTCCGTTGGGCCGCTGACCAGAGCGGCGATCCGCTGATGCAGTTCACGGCCGGCTACCTCGTGGCGGGAGCCATGCTCCGCCAGGGGGCGTACTCGCCGGCGCGCCGCAAGCTGCTCGCCCTGCGGACGGAGTTGGAGCGACTCCAGCCGGAACGCTCCTTCACGGAGGACGCGCTCGCCGTCGACGGCGCGCTGCTGCTGAAACTGGCCGTCCTCGAAGCCCGGGAGAACAGCGCCGACCGCGCCGACTCCTACCTGAGGGAGGCGGAGCAGGTCGCACGCATGGCGGGAAACCGGGACTCGCTGGCGTACGAGATGTCGTTCGGCCCGACGAACATCCGCATCCACGAGGTGCACGCGATGATCGACACGGGCGACACCGAGCAGGCCCTCGCCCGTCTCGTCGAATGGTCTCCGGTCGTCGGCGGCGAGTGGGCGCCGCCCGGTACGACTGTGGGCGAGCGGTCGAGCCACCACTTCATCGACGTGGCCTCCGCGAAGCTCGCGGAGAACGACCGGGACGGCGCTTTCGCCGATCTCAAGCGGGCGCGGAAGGTCGCACCGAACCACACACGGTTCCATCCGTCTGTTCGCGAGACCACCGCGGCGCTGCTCAGGATGGACACCCACCCCTCCAACGAGCTTTCAGCGTTCGGCAGTTGGACGGGCATTAGCACAACCTGAGGGTGTGTCAAGGGCTTTGGCGAGCGGAGCCCACGGACAGACTGTCCGCGCAGGACAGCTTGCTGAATGGAATGGTCTCCTCACACCCAGTGGTGAGGAGGCCTTTTCCATGTCCGACGACAATCCCGCAGCTCGCGCGAACCCGCCGCGCTGGATGCCCATCGGCGAGGAGCCCGAGCTGTGCTCGGCGGGGGAGTGGTGGGACGCCGTACGCGCCGTGGAGGCCGTGGGTCGGCGCGCGATCGAGATCCTCGACGAGGGGGACGATCCGGTCGGCCCGGTGATCCTCGACCACGATGGTCCGGAGCCCCGGCTGTACTTCCTGGTTCCCGTGGGTACCGCGGCCCGCTGGGAGGAGCCGGGGACCGTCGCGCTGGGGCAGAAGTGCCACGTCGTCGTGCCGTCCGCCGAGAGCACGGAGCCTCCCGGGATGCACTGGCACGTCTTCCCCCGAGGCCCGCGTGCGCTGACCCAGTCAGACGCTCTGCGGCGCGCGCTGAGCCAGGCTCGGCGGGAACGGCGCGGGTCCGCGGAGGAGGCGGCCTCCTGATGGCGCTCAGCATCTCCTTCGTGCTGGTGCTGGGCATCCTCGTGGTCGTCCTCATCCGCAGCAAATCCGTGAAACCCGGTCCTGCGGTCGTCTGCGTGCTCTTCGGGTTCTTCCTGGCGAGTACGTCCATGGCCCCGACCATCAACCGGTTCCTGACGGGCGTCGCCGACATGATCGGACAGATCCGTTTCTAGCGAGCTCGAACCGGCGCACGAGCCCCATCTCCCGGCTCGGCCGACGGTCCGCCTTCATGCGTTTCACGGCCCTCCCCCCAACCTGCCCGAGGCTCCCGATGACCTTCCCGTCCAGCTCGCAGAGCACGTCAACCCCCACGGTCCGCCCGCAGCGGACGAACTGGCCCGCCCCGGCTTGCCGACGGCGCACGGTCCCCTCCGAGGGACTCTGATGCGTCTCGTCTACCACCCGGCGGGTCACGACGACGACCTCCGTGTGGCCTTGGTCGAACTACAGGCGGGGCGCTGGAGGCAGGCGCGGGAGCTGCTCTGGCAGACGGGTACGCACTGGGCGCTGCGCACGGCACGCACCCAGCTGCTGGCCGTGGCAGCCGCCCGGTCGGACGTCGTCGACGTGTGGCTCGCCGAGGAGCCCGACAGCTACGACGCGCAGCTGATGGCTGTACGTGTCGCCGTCGAAAGGGCCCTGCGTGCCCACCGGCAACATCACCCGCAGACCCTGGAGTTCGAGGCGTGAGCGCGTCGTGCGGCGCTGCTGGCAGCTCGTCGTGCGCCCCACGATCCCGTGCCGTGGGTATGTCTTGTCGCCCTGGCACAGGTCGACACCCGCCAACTGCGGCCGGAACACCGCGTGCGGTCCGCCGAACCGATGTTGCCGGGCGGCCCGTGGGGACTGCTCTACGAGGTCAACCAGCGTGATCCGTACAACCGCGAGGCCTACCACCGCGTGGTGCAGTTCATGCTCGCTCTTGAGGGTCCGTCGGGCGCTTCCCTGGCCGCGGTCTTCGACTTCGGCCGGTCCGTGGCCTCGCAGCGACCGGTCGGATCGCCGCTGCTGCTTCTGCCGGCGTACGCACAGGTCGAGCAGCGACGACAGTCGCGCGCCGATCCGCTGTGGCGGCGGCAGTGGGCGCAGGAGTCGACGCTCGACTACACCCTGACCGCCTTCCACGACTGGTTCCACAAGGCATCGGTCGGGCACCGTTCGGTGGCCGATCTGAACCTGCTCGCATACGCGTTGTGGGCGGGACACCGGTACCTGGAGGCCGCCGAGGTGTTCGAGGCGTTGGGCTCGTACGCGGCTCGTGAGCCATGGGCATCGGTGCACGACGGAGCCGCTGGGACGGATCCCGGTGAGGCACTGCTCCTTCGGGCGCGCGCCGAGTCCCTCTCCTACGCCCGTACCCGTAGGCCACGCGCCGGGCCGCACCCGTGATCTACGGCCGCCATCGCAACCACGTATTGGCATGAACCTGTCCAGTTTGCCCACCTCTCCGAGTCTTGGAGGCCGATCCATGTCCCGTCCGAGTCCGAACCGCCACGCGACACCACGGAAGTCCGATGACACCTACCTGCGCGAACTGGGCTACGAGCCCGTGCTCACCCGACGCATGGGGCCGTTCGGGAACTTCGCGATCTCATTCAGCGTCATCAGCGTCCTGTCCGGCTGCATGACCCTCTACGGCTTCGGCCTGAACACCGGTGGCCCGTCGGTGATGCTGTGGGGCTGGCTGGTCGTCGGCGCCATGGTCATGTTCATCGGCGCCTCGCTCGCCGAGGTGACCTCCGCCTATCCGACCTCCGGGGCTCTGTACTACCAGGCGGAGCAGCTCGGCGGGCGCAAGTGGGGCTGGTACACGGGCTGGTTGAACCTGCTGGGCCTGCTCGGTGCGATCGCCGGCATCGACTACGGGGCCGCGCTCTTCACGGGCGCCCTGTTCAACCTGCAGTGGGGCTTCGAGCCGACGCCAGGCAGGATCATGGTGATCTTCCTGTGCATCCTCGCCCTCCACCTCACCCTGAACCTGTTCGGGGTCCGGCTGGTCAGCATCCTCAACAGCATCAGTGTCTGGTGGCACCTCGCCGGCGTCACGGTGATCGTCGGTGCGCTCGCGATCGTTCCCTCTCACCACCGGTCCGCCGCCTTCGTGTTCGGCGAGTTCGTCAACAACACGGGCTGGTCGAGCCCGCTCTACGTGGCCGTGCTGGGTCTGCTCCTGGCCCAGTACACGTTCTGCGGCTACGACGCCTCCGCGCACCTGTCGGAGGAGACCACCGACGCCCAGGTGTCCGCGTCCCGCGGAATCATCCACGCCATCGGCTGGTCGTGGCTGGCCGGGTTCGTCCTGCTGGCGGGACTCACCTTCGCGATCCAGGACTACGCGGGCACCGTCGGCACCGCGACCGGAGTGCCGCCGGCACAGATCTTCCTGGACGCGCTCGGCGTGGCCGGGGCGAAGGCACTGCTCCTAGTCGTCATCGTCGCGCAGTTGTGCTGTGGCAACGCCGAGACGGCTGCGGCCAGCCGGATGGTCTTCGCGTTCTCGCGTGACGGGGCGCTGCCGGGCTCGCACCTGTGGCGGCGGGTGGACCGTCGTACCGGCACGCCGCGCATGGCGGTGCTGCTCTCCGTGGTGTGCGCCGCCGTACTGGCCCTGCCGAGCCTGTACAGCCCGGTCGCCTACGCGGCGATCACCAGCATCAACGTGGTTGGCATCACCCCGGCCTACGCGATCCCGATCTTCCTGCGCGTCAAGAACCGCCGACGGTTCCGGCCCGGACCGTGGAACCTCGGCAACTGGGGCGTGATCATGGGCACCATCGCGGTTCTCTGGGTGGCGTTCGTGACGGTGTTGTTCTGTCTGCCCCAGACGCGCCCCGCGGGCGGCGGCCTAGTGTCGGTGGAGACGTTCAACTACGCGCCGGTCGCTCTGCTTGTGGTCCTCGCCCTGGCCTGGGGGTGGTGGCGGGCGAAGGGCAGCTCGTACGAAGTGCCGGCACAGCACTTCGACCGCTCGACGAGCGCGTACGAAGACGAGGTCGTCTGATGCCGGGCACCACGAGCGGCGACAGCACCGTGGCGCGTCTGGCTGTCGCTTCCGGACCCGAGCGGGGCGGGCGCCGCGAGAAGGCGTTCTCCTTGTCGGACCTGCGTAACCTCGTCAAAGCGGGCGCCATCGACACGGTGCTGCTCGCCGTCCCCGATATGCAGGGGAGGCTGAAGGGGAAGCGCTACGACGCGAACCACTTCCTCAAGCGCGTCGCGCACCACGGCGCCGAGGTGTGCGCCTACGTCCTGGCCACCGACGTCGACATGAGTCCGGCGGACGGCTTCGCGTTGAGTTCGTGGGAGACCGGCTATCAGGACCTGTCCGTGCAGCCGGCGCTGTCGACCCTGCGGGTGGTGCCGTGGCTTCCGCGTACCGCGGTCGTGCTTGGCGACGCCGTGACCCACGACGGAACACCCATCGAGATCGCCCCCCGCGAGATCCTCCATCGCCAGTTGACCCGGATGGCGCGCCACGGGCTGCACCCGAAGGCGGGGATCGAGACCGAGTTTGTCCTCTACAGGGGCACATACGCGGAGGCGGAGCAGGCCGGATACCAGGGCCTACGGCCGGTGGCCACGGAGAACCTCGACTACGCCCTCGATCATGATCCGGTCTCCGACCGCTTCTTCCGCCGCCTTCAGCGCGCGCTCGCGGGCGCCGGAATGCCCGTGGAAGCGATCAAGACGGAGGCCGGGCCCGGCCAGGTCGAGGTGACCTTCCCCTACGGGCCCGCCCTCACCGCCTGCGACCGGCACCTGCTCTTCAAGCACGCGGTACGCACACTCGGCTCGCGTGCCGGACTGGCGCCCACCTTCATGGCCGCCCCGGAAACCGGCCGTGCCAACGGTCTGCACCTCCACGTGTCGCTGTGGTCGAAGGCCATCAGCCAGCTCGACGAGCCCGGCGGCGGACTGTCCCAGACCGGGCGGCACGCCATCGCGGGCCTCCTCGCCGGCCTGCCGGAGCTGGTCCCCCTCTACGCCCCGAACACCAACTCCTACAAGCGGTTCACGCCCGACTCGTTCGCGCCAACCACGTTCAGCTGGGGCTACGACAACCGCACCTGTGCCGTCCGCGTCGTCGGCCACGGAGAGGGCCTCCATCTGGAGATCCGCGTGCCGGGCGCGGATGCCAACCCCTACCTGGCCCTGTCCGCCGCCCTGGCGGCCATCGACCACGGCATCGAACAGAAACTCACCCCCGGTCCGGCGGAGACGGGCAACTCCTACCGGGTGGGCGGCACCTCCGTCCCGCCCACCCTGGCCGACGCCCTCGTCCCCTTCCAGAACAGCGCCCTCGCGCAGAAAGCCTTCGGAACCGATGTGGTCGAGCACTACACCCGCCTTGCCCAACTGGAACTGGACCACGAGCGGAGCCTGGTCACCGACGCCGAGCGGCGTCGGTGGCTGGCCCGTGCCTGACAGCCATTCCTCCCCGAAAGGATCGAGAACTCCTGTGAGTGCCCGACCGGCGCGCCCGTCCCCGGCGTCGCTCGACCTGACACCCGCGCAGATCCGGATCGTCCAGCAGGTCGCGGAGGGCAAGAGCACCGACGCGATCGCCTCCGACCTCACGATCACGGCTGGCACGCTCAACGTGCAGTTGAAGCACTGCGGACAGAAGTTCGGCACACGTGGCCGGGCCGCAGTCGTCCACGCCTGCTTTGTCACCGAGCAGCTCCGGCGCCCAGAGACGGTCACCCTCCCGGGAGCCTTCTCGGAGGCGGAGATCGAGACGTGGCGCATGGTCGCCATCGGTGCGACGTCAAAGGAGTACGCGGCGCGCGCCCGCATCAGCCACGACGAAGCCCTGGGACGAGTACGAGCGTTGCGGCAGCGCGTCGAGGCGGAGAACGACCCGCACCTGGTGACGCTCGGCTGGAGGTACGGAGTTCTGGGCGAGTCCCTCGTCGAGATGGCCTCCGGCACCGTCCTTCATCTCCGGGCACGCAAATGACCAGTTCAGAGCTCATTGTCAGTGGCACTTGGCAAGCTACCCACCCACACCTGAATACCCTGAGCGCCCATCCGGTCACCTACTGTGGCCCGGCTGGGCGGCACGGCCAGCGGAAGGGCGCAGCGACGTGACCGATATGCCCAGCGCACTCCACCAGTTGGTGGGCTCGGTGACCGACAGGTACACCGTCGTAGCCGAACATCCCCGGCCCGGCGACATCCGGCCGTCGGTCTGGGAGGTCAACGGACCCAGCGGTGAGCGGTGGTTTGCCAAGCAACACGCTGGCCCCAAGCTGCACCGACGCGAAGTCGACGCCTACCAGAGGTGGACGATCTCCCTCGGCGCCGACCGCGCGCCTGAGCTGGTCGCTTCCGACGCGGAGACGCGCGCCGTCCTGGTCACCGGGGTGCCCGGGCGCAGTCTGAACACGCTCCGCCTTCCGGCCGAGCAGGAGCGCAAGGCCTACGAGCAGGCCGGAGAACTCCTTGCCCGGCACCACGCCGCGGCGGCGGACGGGCCGATGACCGCAGACGTGACCGAGGAGGCGTGGGCCGCGACGGTCGCGAAGCTGCTCGACGGTGCCGCGCGGCACGTGCCGGAGCATGAGATCACGTTGGCGCGCGCCCTACTCCGGGAGGTTCCGCCGCGTCTGCCGCAGGTCGCGGCGCATGGCGACTACATGCCCAAGAACTGGGTGTGGGACGAGAGCGAGCAGTGGCTACGGATCATCGACTTCGAGAGAGCTGAACTCCAGGCCGCCGCCCGGCGGGACTTCAGCCGCCTGCGCTACAGGATTCTGCTCCATCGTCCCGACCTCGATGCCGCCGTCCACCACGGGTACGGCCGACAGCTCACCGAGGAGGAGCTGGCGGCGTGCCGGGCGTACGGGGCTCTGGACGCGCTGGACTCGCTGTTCTGGGGGATCACCCACCACGACATCGGTCTGGTCGACGAGGCCCACACCATGCTGGAGAACCTGCGCCTTGAGAACCGCACGCGTGTGTGGGGCGGGTGGAGTTCGTGAACGCCTTTGCCGGGACCTCCTCGTACTACCGGCGCTTTCGCCCCGGCGTCCCGAAGGATCTCGCCGCTCTTCTCAACCAAGCGGCTCCCACGGGTTCTCCGCGACGCCTTGTGGACATCGGCAGTGGCCCCGGGCTTGTCGTCCAAGCGCTCCTGCCGTACTTCGATGACCTGTTCGTGGTCGACGCCGAGCCGGCGATGCTCGCTGAAGCCGAAGCCGTCCTCCGCCCCGTGCTCTCCACCGACCACCGGTTGCGGACCCGGCACGCCCTGGCGGAGGACTTCGTCCCCCCGGAGGGATGGCGGCCTCACCTCGTGACCTGCGGCCGTGTCTTTCACTGGCTTGACCAGCCCCGCTTCCTCGACCGGATCAGTGAGTACGTCGCACCGGACGGGGTGGTCGCGGTGTTCAGTGATCGCAGCTTGTGGACAGGTGACTGCCCCTGGCAGCAGGCCGCACGAGAAGTCGTCCAGGAGTTCCTCGGCGAACGCCGGCGCGCGGGCGACGGCTTCTTCAGCCCGTTGGGACCGCCCTATGAGGAGGTGCTGCGCGCGTCCGCCTTCTGCGATGTCACCTCCACGGTCGTTCCCGTCCACCGCAGGTGGAGCGTCGATCAGGTCATCGGCTACCTGTACTCGACGTCCTTCGCGGCCCGGCACCTGTTCGGCGACCGCCTGGACGCCTTCGAGGCGGCTCTCACAGGTGCTCTTGCCCCATTCACCGAGGGCGGGCGGCTCCCGGAGGACAACGCTTTCACCGTGCTCACGGCCCGCCGTGCCGCCGCGCGCCGAGAGCGGTGACGGGGATGAGCGAGGCGGACTGGGATGCGGAGCTGACGGCTGACGTGTTGAAGGACCGGTACGGGTTCCTTGTGGACGTGATCGAGCCGGTGCCCATGGGTACGGACACGATCAACCGGCGGGTTCTGACGGCGGACGGCTTGCGGCTGTTCGTCAAGGAGTACCGGTCGCTCGCGGATGTCGATGCGGCCCGGGCCGCGTTGGACATGTCGGAGTACTGCCGTGCCGCACGGCTTCCCGTACCGCGAGTGTGGCCCGACGTGGACGGCAACCTCGTCACGATCTCGGAGGGCAGAGTATGGGCGGTCGTCGACGAGGCCCCCGGTCGTGTGGCCACCTCGGCGATGACGGTTTCCCTCGCCGAACACATCGGTGTCGTGACGGGGCGCATGCACCGCGTCCTGGCCGCGTACCCGCTGCCCAAGCGTGTTCAGCAGTCGAGATGGCGCGCTGGTGCCGTTGAGGACGCGGTCGCGAAGTGCGACAGCCTGATGGCCATGGCCCAGCGGCAGGGACAGGACGACCTCGGGCAGCTGCGGGTCGATCTCGATCACCGACGTGAGGACCTTCGCGGTCATGTCCGCCGCCTGCGGGAGCAGTTGCCCGACGTGTTGGTGGAACAGGCTCTGCACGCGGACCTCACCCGTACCAACCTGATCGTCCTCGCCAATGCCGTCACCGGTGTCATCGACTTCCGCTGCGCGACCGGGATGCCGGTCTGGGAGTTGGGTCGGGCGGCGTTCGACCCGCGCACCGTCGCCAACAGCCCGGACTGGGTTGCCTGCGCGCTGGCGATGGTGAGGGCGTACCACGCGGAGAACCCCGGCCTCCCATTGGCGGAAGTGCGGTCCTGCGCCGGGGTCGCGCTCCTGTACATGCTGTTCAGCTTCTATGGCGCCACGACCGCAGAATACGACCTTCCGCAGGAAGCCGAGGCGGACCTGAAGCAGCACTGGAGCGAGAGACAGACCACCATCCGCCGCCTGCTGACCCACATGGGCGACCTCGACGACGCGTTCGCCTGCCTCGGCGCGGACTGAGGTGGTACGTGACGTGCCGACTCATGCGGACCGTGCCAGCACGCACGGCAACCTGGCCGTAGGCCCATCCGCACCTCCTACAGGGGGACGTCGTGTATCGCACACTGATCGGCCGGCACTGGGCGGCCGAGGCGGTTGCGCCGTACGTCGCGACCGCGGGCGGCGCTGTCCAGGCCAGCCGGCCGATGGCGACGGAGGGATGGAGCCGATGACGACTGTTCCGAAAGGTTCCCATGAAGCCGCGTCGCCTGGAGGCGGGGAGGCAAGCACCGGCACCCTGCCCCGCGCCATGGCCTCCACGCAACCTCGCCATCAGCAGCTTCCGCCATGACAGCCAGACCAACATCGCCCCTGCCCTTCGTCACTCGGCCTCGACTACCACCGGCCCCTACGAGCCCTCGGACGCGCAATGAGCCTGTCGTCGAAGCTTTGGACATTCGGGAAGCGGGTGGCGACAAAGCGGACGGTGCGTTTCGCGAGCACGCTCGGCATGACGCTGGTTCAATCAGTGGCGGTCCACTTCTCGGTGGCCGCGACATCAATTCCAGCGGGGTGTGCAGTGCCGGAACCAGCGCGTTCGAAGGTGAGATTCCAGCTCGGGTTTCCAGGGGTCCTCAGCGTAGGAACCGACGACATTGCCGGTCTGTTCCGACGTCGTCGGGCATCGAACGGCCCCTACATCCTGGTCGGCCGCGACCGTGCCGGCCTGGCCCTTGACACAGCGTACGCCCAGGACGAAGGACACCATCCGATCCTGTGGCCCGCTCATGCGCAACCCCAGCAGCTTTGGGCTTTCCAGCAGACCCGGCACCCAGGTGAGTTGCTGATCGTGTCGATCGCCAACAAGCTCGTGCTCGACGCCGGGAGAGGACGGGAACTGCGTCGGCACCCATGGATGTCGGCGCGGACGGAGGAAGCGAACCAGCGTTGGCGGCTACACCCGACCGAGGACGGGGCGGCGTATGTTGTGGAGTCGGTTCTCACCGGCCATGTGTTGGACATACCCGATGAGGCTGGCCCCGAGACGCGCACCTCGCCGGTCTTGTGGAACCGTCACGACGGGATGAACCAGCAGTTCCTCATCGTCTCCCCGACCGGCGGACCCGAGTAGGGCATCATGGCGGGGCGTCGAACCTGAGTGGAGTGCCTCGTCGACTTCCCTGACGTTTCCTCACAGTCCGTTGTGCTCGCTGTGATTGCCACTCCCAAACACGGGGCGCCCCGTGGCACAGGGGTAGCGGACCAATCCCCATCACGCGATGCCCTGGCTTGAGAGAGCCGGCGAAGAACTCCGGAGGGCCCCGTAGCGGGCAGCGCCCACTCGATAATTCGATTGCTGGAGTAGGAGCCGCCTGCTGCACTGAACCGCATGGTGACGATCAGCGCCGAGCAGAGGACCGCGTTCCGCCAGCAGGGGTTCGTCGTGATTCCCGAGGTTCTCAGCGCCGAGCAGATTGCCGACGGGCGCGAACTGGTCGCTGCGCTGCTGGAGCGGCAGCCTCACGCCGACGGTCACGTTGGACCGCATTTCCTGTGGCCGCGCTTCGCCGCGGAGGGCCATCCACTGCTTGACTTCTACCGGGAGACAGGCGTCGGGGATCTCGCCGGCCAGCTGCTGCGTTCAGATCTCGATGTGCAGGATCCTGATTTCGCGCAGGTGGCCACCACGATTCCGCCGTGGCCGCATCGGCCGGGGGGCCCACACGTCGACGGTCTGACGCCGACCGAACCGGACGGCCGTCCCGGATCCTTCTCACTGCTGGCTGGCGTGTGGCTCACCGGTCATGACCACCGGCACCGGGGAAACCTGTGGGTGTGGCCGGGCACCCATCTGCGATTCGGTCAGTACCTCGCCGAACGCGGCGCCGACGCCCTTGCGCGCGTCGAGGAGATGAATCCGGGCCCCTTATCCCAAGATCGAGCTCGGCGAGCCGACGCAGGCGGTCGGTCCCGCCGGCAGCGTCCTGTTCGCACACTACCTACTTGCTCACAACATCGGCGGTCACGACGGCGTGGCCGGCGAGGGGCGACGCGAGACCGTGTACTACCGGCTCCACGCCAACGGTCACCGGGAGCGATGGCGGGAGGCTGTCACCAACCCGCTCGCCGAATTCCGTTCGTCAGAAGCGGTGCCGCGGTCAGGCTGAAGGGCGGGCGTGTCAGCGCATCAGGCTGAACACAACGGCGGCTGCCAGCCCGCCGAGCAGGGCGCCGACAACGGTTTGAGCGGGGGTGTGATCGCGGAGGGCGACACGGGACCAGCCGATGGCGGCGATTCCGAGCAGCAACGGCGCCATGCTCATGCCGTAGGCGAGCAACAAGATCACGACCACCCCGCTGGCGACGGCGGTGTGCACCGAGACCTTCCACCAGACGGTCACGATCATGGTCACGATGAGGCCGACGAGCATGGCGACGACCAGGGCGAACACCTCGCGGGGTGCCTTGAAGGCAACAAGCAGCGAGATGCCGACGACCACCGACGTCATCGTGGCGAGGAGGGGGACGGCGCGCTGCTCACGGACTCGTATGTGCTTGTCGGTCCAGCTGCCGCGCTTCACGCCGAGCATGATGACGGCGAACGGGATACCGCCACAGAACAGGGCCGCCAGCACGCCCCACCCGAGCCCCGTGACGCTGCTTGTGCTGTGCCAGCCGATGATCAGAAGTATCGCGATGACGAGGTTGGCCGGCGCGAGGGTGTCGGTGATGAGGCGGGCCGTGCGGGACAGGGTCACTGCGTCGTCTCCAGTGTTCGGGCATCGTCGAGCTTGGCGGCGAAGGCGCGGGTGAGATCGGAGGCGTAGGCCTCGGCGAGTTGCTTGAGCGCATGGATTTCGCTGGGCAGGTCTCGGCCGCCGCTGGCGGGCGGGAGAGCCTCACCGGACAAGGGCTCGTTGTGCTGCCGGGCTTGTTGGGCGCCGATGATCCAGCAGGCTTCGGCGGCGATGTCTGCCTGGGCCCCGATGAGGCCGGAGGCCGCGACGTGGGCGCGGGCCTGGTCACGCAGGCTGCTGGGGGCGTGGTCACTGAGGGTGAGGACGTCGTCTCGGATCTCTATCGTGCGGCGATACAGCCGGTCGTGAACGCGGCGGGGGTGGAGGATTTCGGTGGTTCTGCGTCGCGCCGGGTCGAGGCGTACGGAGGGCACGGCCTCCGTGAGGCTGAGCCAGAGCGGATACAGCTGCAGCAGGTCGAGGTACTCGCGGCTCCAGCGGCGCAGTCGCCCGGCGGCGGGCAGCGTGCTGCCAGTCACGATGAACAGCAGCGCACCGAAGAGCAGAAGGCCGCCGATCGTCTCGCTCGTGCTGGCCGGAACGGGGCTCAACCCCACGAATCCCAGGACGATGACGACCACGCGCTGCGTCGCGTAGACGATGCCGATGGTGGTGCCCATGCCGGTGAGACGAAGGCCATGGCCGAGGAGGCCGGCGTCTGGCTGTCGGCCCCAGCGCCAGCACAGCCGGGAGGCGCTGAACAGAGCCGCTCCGAGGTACGCCGTCCACACCCCTCCGTAGGCGGCGATGTGCCAGTCGGAGGCGTACTCGGTCAGTAGGTCGACCGCTTCGCGCGGCTGCGGGGTGGCGAAGAACAGCACCGTGACGATGGATGCCGCGGCCGACGGGAAGACGAGGTGCAGGCGGGAGGACTTCAGCCCGGATGCCTTCTCCTGCGCCATGTCGTGGACGAAGGTCAGCACGGCATGTGCGGCAACGATGCAGCCGAGGTGCTTGCCCAGGGCACTCAGGTTGTTGACTCCGATTGCGGCGTCCATCGGGGCGGCGACGGAGGGCACCCTGAGAGTGATGGCGACGGCGAGAGCGAGAAAGGCGATCCAGAGGACTCTCTTGCTGGGGTCGCGCCACGCGGCCGGGGTACGCCACGCCGTGACCAGCCACAGCAGGACCGCGGGAAGTGCGTCGATCATTCCGGGACGCTCTTACGAGTCGCTGAGCGCGTCGCCCAGGCGGCGCAGGACACTGCTGCGCGGGGTCTTGCTGGTGCTGGAGGCGGCGGCTTTGCCGGCGATCAGTCCCGCGAGACGTTCGGCGTCCCGTTCGTCCTCGGTGCCGTAGCTGGCCCTGGTGAGGAGACTGACCACGGTGGCAGGGTCGATGTCCGGGAACAGGCCGCCGCCGTCTGTCTGGACGCCGTCGAGGATCGAGCGGTGGCCTAGTAGGGCTTCGTTAGGTGGCCTCGGTGATCCGCTCAGGGTACGGTGTGATGTCCTGTCAGGTGTGACACCTGAGGAGATGGCCGAGGTTCGTCCGCGCCTAGTAGGGCTTCGTTAGGTGGCCTCGGTGATCCGCTCAGGGTACGGTGTGATG
>CBFHCJ010000005.1:0-37023 GCA_965654005.1 uncultured Streptomyces sp.
CATCATGCGCTGTGTCATCGCCCGCTTCCCGTTCGACCTGACCAAGAGCGGCGTGGTGGAATCGATGAAGGGCGTCACACCCGAGCTGGTCACCGGAGAGTTCGTCATCATCGGACGACGCCACTACCCCGCCAAGCAGGTCGGCCAGGTCATCACCCGCCAGGACCGCCGTGATTTCAGCACCGGCGAGGTCCTCAGGGCCATGACCCAACTCGGTTTCACCTGCCGCCCCCGCCCTACCGCCGCATCTGCGCCCCTGGCCGACCGGTACGAGCCGGCTTCCGCAACGCTCGGCACTCTGCCTGTCCGCCTGACGTACGGACAGGTGTGAGCCGAACAGAGCAGTGAGGCCCCACCGGCGTGGGCGAATTCCAGGGGGCGTAGCAACACCGCGGTGAGTTGATCAAGCCGCGAGCAGTTCAGACAGACGCTCGGCTGGGGTCTCCCAGTCGAGCGTTCTGCGTGGGCGGCTGTTGAGTTCGGTGGCGCGTCCGGTCCGCAGGGCCCGGGTCAGCTCGCACCTCAGTTCCCCGCGGCCTTGGTCGTAAAGCGCCTGGTAGATCGTCTCGTGGACCACGTGCATCTCCGGCTGGTCGGGGAAGCGTGCCCGTAGAGTGTGGCAGATCTGCTCCGGGCTCCACCGCCGGGTCACGTGGTCCTGGATCGCAGCCTGGGGTTCTGGGCGATCTTGCCGGGCCTGGGGCGCGGTTCGCGGGCGTCCGCGCGGCGCTGGGCGGCGTGCGGACGGTAGGACCAGCCGCCGTGGGGCATGAGCGTGCGGTTGCGGCAACCTCCCGGCTTACGGTGGAGGGACTGCGGCCAGGGGGTTCGGGCGCTTGCCAGGGCAGCCCCGTGTCCACGAGGGGCGGGGCTGCCCTGTACCTCGCGGATGCCTGCCGGCCGTAGGGCCGACGCTTGCCGGTGCGGCGGTTGATGCCGATGATCCGGCAGGCTTCCGTGTTCCCTCTTCCAAGATCCACGAGCCGAAGGTATTCCTCCCGCTCAGGGTCCAACCTCCTGGGCCCCTGAGGACGCCGATCCTTCCGGATCTCGAAGTCCATCCCTTGAATTGCGGTGTTGCGACGTACCACTAGAACGGAAGCGTGCCGGTGGGGCCTCACTGTGTGCCGTGGGCCGGTGAGTCAGTGGTCGGAGTAGCTGAAGTCGCCCACGGTCCAGGCACTGACGTCCTCGATCGCGACGCGGTACATCCCGCCTGTCTCCGGGATCCCCACCGCCCCCTGCAGGATCCGGGCGACGTGGAAATGCAGATGCGTGGGCGGTCCGTCCTTCCTCGTGGGGGTGTCGAAGACGGCGGAGAACTCGCCCAGGTCGGCGGAGTCCGTCAGCACCTCAGACACCCTCTGCCTCCACATGGCTTCCGGAGCCAGCCGACCGGTGATGACAGCACCACTGGTGACCACGGTCAGGGACATCTGATTGCTCTGCCCGGACTCCACGAGGGCGGCTATCGCAACGAGCAGCTCGTCAGGCTTCGGCATGGGATCGGATTCTATGCAACCGGCCCGCCCGGGCGGCTTGGACGAGGGCGCAACCGGGCGAGATGGGTGCATGCGGCTCCCCTGGTGCCGCACGACAGGCCGGGGGTGCGCATGTGCAGCGGCTGCGAGCCAGGGGCGTGCTTCGAGGCGGCATTGGTCTGCTTGTCGTTCGGCTGCCGCAGGTCTTCGATGATCGCTTGTGCGGTATCGCGTGTGTCGGCAACGGCCGCGTGGAACGGGGCAGCTGTGGCGTTGACGGACATTGTGTTCATCAGGGTCACCCTCGTCTGCGGATCGTTCATGCCCGGCCCTTGCCTACCCGACCCTGCGCCCCGCCCGCCAACCCACCCGAGCCACCGTGCTCGCCGGAGGGGGCTGAGAATCGCGGTCGACGCGCCGCGCCGGTCGGCGCCCGGAGCGCCGGGTCGGGTGTGGTCACGGCGCTGAGGCGGCAGCAGGAGCGTCGACCCGCGGATCGCGGCATCCGAGTGCACACTTCCACGAGCTGCTCGATCATCCCGGGATCGTCGAGGGCGGCGCAGACCTCGTGCCGCGCCCGTCAACGGCCGATGTGCGGGGCGCCACGGCTGGAAGCGTCCGTCGCGATCGGCGGTGTTCTTCGCAGACGCGACCGGTGCCCGCCGACGATGGCCGCGGCGCAGTCGGCGACGTCACGCTCAGCCCGACGTGCTGCGCGGCGGTGGGTCACTGTGAGCGCCGGACTGAGCCTCGGAGCTGCTTGGACCAGCCATGGACCGGTCGAGGCGGATTGCCTCGTCTTCGAGTGCGCGAAAATCTATGTCAGCCAGAGTAGACATTGGGCTGCGGTGTGGTTAAGGTTTCTCTCGTAGCCGAGATCGAGCGAGGACCGGCAGACATGAACTGCCGGTCGGTAGTGCAGCAGTTGCAGTTCGCATGACGGTGCGGTGGTGGAGTTCCGAAGCCAGAGCGGTTGTAGGACGGCGACGGGACTGACGACCGGACCGGGTGGCCCGCAGTGATCAGGGGCCGCCACGAGCAGTACCGCAGTGGCAGTACGGGTAAGTGCAAGTTCGCAATACCCAGCAGTGAGGTCATTGAGCAGTACCTCGGTGAAGGCGTCGGCTGCGGGCGCGCGCACCGGGTGATTCGGCAGTGGGGTTCTAAGCCAGAGCAGACGCAGGACGGGCGACGGGGCTGGCTGCCGAAGAGTGGCGCTGTTCGAGGTCACCAGCAGTTTGCAGTACCAGCAATTCGCAGTTTCCGTCAGTGAGTAGTTGATCAAGAGGGAAGAACGGAGGAGCCGAGCGCCATCAGGATCGCCCGGGCGGAATTCTTGGCCCCGGGTACCGCAGGACATCGATAGTGAGGTGGTCTCCGGTCAAGCAACCGCGATCCCCGCGCCCCCGACAGCGTCTCGGTCGGGTTTGCGGAAACAGAAGGCCGGTGCAGTATCAGGGCCGGCAGATGGTGTAGTAGTTCCTTCGGGGCCCTGGTGCCAGTACGGCGCCAGGGCCCCTCCACGCGTTCCACAGAGAGGTGCAATGACAGCAGACGACACGTTCGGCCGTCTCGATGACGACGACTACCCCGCCTACACCATGGGCCGGGCCGCCGAACTGCTCGGCACCACACAGGGCTTCCTCCGGGCCATCGGCGAAGCCCGCCTTATCACCCCGCTGCGCTCCGCAGGCGGACATCGCCGCTACTCCCGCTACCAGTTGCGCGTTGCCGCCCGCGCCCGGGAACTCGTCGACCACGGGACCCCTATCGAGGCCGCCTGCCGGATCGTCATCCTTGAAGACCAGCTCGAGGAAGCCCAGCGCCTCAACGCCGAATACCGCCGCGCCGCCGAATCAGCGAACCCGACGGCAGCAGCATGAGATGAGCGTGCCCGTCAGCGTCGGCGGGCACCGCACGCACGGTCTCGTGTGGCGTGATCATTTCCTGTGGTGACCCGGTGTGTGGGCGTGTAGCGTCTGCGTCAGCTGTCGTGGTTCGGAATTCCCTGCCCGCGCCTTTGGTGTGGGCGTTTTGCTGTGCTGTGCCGCAGGGACCAGGACGATCACCTCCGTCTGCCACATGGAGTGGGAGGCGTTCATCGACTGGAAGGCATGAGGCATGGCAACGGGAACTGTGAAGTGGTTCAACGCGGAGAAGGGCTTCGGCTTCATCGCCCAGGACGGCGGCGGCCCGGATGTCTTCGCGCACTACTCCGCGATCAACTCCACCGGCTTTCGTGAGCTCCAGGAGGGCCAGGCCGTGACGTTCGACGTCACCCAGGGCCAGAAGGGTCCGCAGGCCGAGAACATCAACCTGGTCTGACCTCGCAGACCTGCTCGAGGGATCGCGCACGCCGCGTCAGGTGGCCGCCGCCCGTGCAGGCCCTGCCTGCTGTCGCGCCGGGCCGGTGCAGGATCAGGGGGCCGCGCAGCAATGGCTGCGCCGCCCTCTGATCTGTGGAGGCCCGGGGCCGCTGCCACTTCGGCTTGAACCTTCCTGACCTCAGTCGCTGCAAGCGTCGTCGGGCACGGGAGCCGCGTGTCTGGCGCGGCTACCGTGCCGCTCGGAGGAGCCGACGTTCAGACGCTCGTCCAGGCGTCGAGGAAGGCTTTCCGTCCAGCCGGATCGTCCGACCTGCGGTCTGCGTGCAGGACGCGCCAGGCGGTGAGCTCGAGATCTCGGAGCCACAGTTCTCCGATGACCTGTGTCTTGAGGTCGGGCAGATGGTCGGACTCGACGAGGGCCTGACCGATCACCTCCCCGGCCGCGGAACGCTGGGGCGGGGTCATCTCATCGACGGCCGAGAGGATCTGCCGGGCCAGGGCGGCTCCTTCTCCTGCCAGCGAACGCAGCACCGGATCCTTGATGTTGACGGGCAGCAGGTACGCGGTGCCCGAAGACCTCCACAGGTCCGACCAGAAGTGCTCTCCTGCCGCGGTGGGGGCAGGCAGCGCGGCCAGCAGCCCGAGGAGATGGCCGGTGGCCGCATAGCCATCGGAGTGGGCGGCTGCGACCACTGCGACGCCGGCGACGCCCTCCACATCGAGCTGGCCCGCCTCGAGATGCGGAGCCAGGTCCAGTTGGTGTTCCAACTGGTCTGCGAGCGCGGTGGATACGTAGGGGCGGACCTCAGGAAGCATCGGCGATCCTTGCGCGTAGGCGAGCGGAGATGCCCGTTCGTAAGCCCTGATCGTGCCCAGGACCAGCCGTTCTACTCGGCTTCGGCAGGCCCAATTGGCGGTAGGTCAACGGGGCAGGAGTTCCCACGGTGGCGAACCGGCTCAGGCCCGGCGACGTGGCTCTGTTCTGGACCGACCTCCCGCCATGTGTCCGGGTGAGGTTTCCTAGCATGACCGCATGGTTGCCAGTGACGCCCAGGAGCCCGGGGGAGGCCGAGAAGCTGTGTCCCGCGACGCCGCTGAAGTTGAATGTGGTCACGTCGTGTCAGCGTGTGCGGAGCGCCGTGCAGACGGGCTACCCGACGAATCACCAGGCGACCAGGCGGGGAAGGGGGCTCACTCGGTTACTGCTCTGGTGGAGCGGGTGGCCGACCTGGCCGAACCGATCAAGCCCAAATTGCGTGGCTGGCTCCATGCCGGAATGGTCCCCGCCGCACTGATCGCGGGCGTCGTACTCATCTGCCTGGCCGGTACTCAGCAGGCGGTCCTCGCCTGCGCCGTGTACTCGGTCACCGCCTGGATGCTGTTCGCGACGAGCGCCATCTACCACCGTGGCACCTGGGGACCGCTCGGCGAGGCTCTTCTGCGACGCTTGGACCACGCCAACATCTTCCTGATCATCGCCGGCACCTGCACCCCTCTGGCCGTGCTCCTCCTCCCGTCCGAGCAGCGGTCCGTGCTGCTGTGGATCGTCTGGACGGGAGCGTTGGCCGGCATCGCGTTCCGGGTCCTGTGGGTCGGAGCTCCGCGCTGGCTGTACACCCCGTGTTACCTGGCCCTGGGCTGGGCGCCGGTAAGCTACCTTCCCGACTTCCTGCACACCGGCGGAGCAGCCGTAGTCGTCCTGATCGTTGTCGGCGGTCTCCTGTATAGCGCGGGCGCGGTCGTCTACGCCCTGCAGCGGCCCGACCCCTCACCCCGCTGGTTCGGCTATCACGAGGTCTTCCATGCCCTGACCGTGGCAGCGTTCACCGCGCACTACGCCGCCATCTCCCTCGCCACCTACTGACCGCGCCGAGTTCGAGCTCGCGCCGCTTGTCACACACGTTGCCGCGTGCTGCTCCGGGACGGGCGGGGCGGTCCCTGGGCGTCACCCTGCTTGAAATCCGCCGCAGTCCTGTCTGCAAGTCGGCTGTTTTCCGGGATGCGGCGCTTGGTGGGGCAGGGTAGGGACAGAGGAGTGAGAGAAGGCGAGACAGCGGTCTTCAGTTGACCTGCGATGGTAGGCGCCCCGTGTTCGAGGCGGAAGACATGAGGGAATGGCGGGGCCACGACGTGCTCGACCATGAGCGGCAACACACACGTTCAGGGAATCCGAGCACGCCGTGATCGATACCGGAGGGGACCCTGACAGCTGCCCCGAGAAGCTCTCAGTCCTCGTTCCCGTACATGCTGCTCCGCCCCGCATGCCAATTTTCGGCGCCGTCGACTTCAGCCAGGCCGCATGCTTAACTCGGGTACCGCGTTACCGTCTGCGACGCCCGACCCGTCTTCGCGACCGTCGCCCCCTTCCCGTACGCCGACGAAGTCGTCGTGGCGGGTTCCGCAGCGCCCTCTTCCTGCGCGGTGAAGGTAACTGGCGACGAGATCACCACCCTGGACATCAATCCTGCCGAGCAAGACGTCGGCGATGCGGCGGCCTTCCTCCGGACACCACCGAGTCCCCCTGGGCGGAACCGACGCTCGGACGCCGCAGTGGGCATGGCGTCCTCCTCCGGCGCTGCATGGACAGGCGGCCATGTGCATGACTGTGGGTGTGCGGTCTCGACGGGGAGCTTCCGGGGGTGCTCGCTCGTCCGACGAGTCTGCTTGTTTGTTCACAGGCGGATGACGGCCAGCGCGACGACCGCATGCGAAAGTCGATTGGGTCGATTCCGATCGGTGCCGTACAGTTCACCGTACCGACGCGGGGTGGAGCAGCTCGGTAGCTCGCTGGGCTCATAACCCAGAGGTCGCAGGTTCAAATCCTGTCCCCGCTACTCAAACGTGAAGGCACGGCATCCACCGGGCCTTCACTGCGTGTGTGCCGGTTCGGACCTGGCTCTCGGCGAACAGGGCACCGCGGTCGCAGAAGGCGTCAACGCACTGGGCTGCACCGAGGCCGTACGCCGCTTCAGCCACCGTGCTCACGGAATCGTGGCTCTGACACAAGGCGGCAATCCGTGTACACGGCGCATCCTGCCGTCCTGCCGGCAGGATGCGCCGATGGATCAGTCCCCGCCGACCATGGACAGACAGGAGGGACATGGGCATCGCTGGTTTCCTGGCTGGTTTTCGGTCGTCCCGATCAGTGGTGCGATCCCAGTAGCTGGCCGCCTCGCGCCGATGCGGTGCCCGCGCTCAGTAGCGGAGGTGTCGGCGACGGCTGAAACATTTCAAGCGTCCCCGACAGCGGAGGACGATAAGGGTGCCGTCAATAGTTGGTGAGGCGGAAGGAACAGCCGACGGCCTTGATGCGGTGCCAGACGGTCACGAGCACGGTGATGCCCAGAGGGAGTGCGCCTGGTGTCGGCGGGCATCTCGCTCACAGCTGTGCTTCGCCGTCGGGGCGGGGTGCCGGAACGGCCAGAACGGCGGTGTCGTCGTCCATCCCGGTACCGAAGGCGTCGAGGCGGCTTCAGCGCACTCACCCAGCATGCGCCGGCCGTGGAAGAGCACGCGATCGACGAAGCGCCTGTGAACTCAGTCAATGATTGGCCTGGTGGGGGCGGCTGAGCTACGGTGTCGGCATCCTGGGTCAGACCCGTCCGAAAGTCGCCCTACCGCTCGGAGAACCACATGTCAGACTCCAACGATGCGCCCGTCACCTTGGCGGGAATCGCGCGCATTGCGGGCGTTGGCCGAGCGGCGGTAAGCAACTGGCGACGGCGCCATGTCTCGTTCCCGATGCCGGTCGGCGGTACAGACACCAGCCCGCAGTTCTCCCTTGCGGAGGTCGAACGGTGGCTGTACGCCCACGGGAAGATCGAGCGGATCGGGTTGCGCGAGCGGCTGTGGCCACACTATGAGGCCCTGGGGGATCGTGCGGTGATGGGCGCGGCGCTCGCTGAAGCCGGCCGCCGCCTGCTTGCCGGGACAGGCGCGGATCAGGCCGCACCCGAGCATTCCTTGCTTCCGGACGAGGCCGCTCGCGTGATGAACGAGACGGTCGACGTCGCACGATACGAAGGAGAGCGGGAGACATTCACCTTCCTGCTCACGCGCTGGCTTGACGCCCATGTACGGCAGGTCGGCACCACCCCAGCCCCATTGGCCCGACTGATGGCAGACGTTGCTCTAGCCGTCAGAGCGGAGGAGCGCCGGGGCGCGGATGGGCGGATCACCGTTCTTGACCCCGCTTGCGGTGTCGGCGGGCTGCTCCTGGCCGCCGGTGAGGGCATGGCGGAGCGAAGCGCCGACGCCGATCCCGGGACTACGGCGCTCATCGGTACCGAACTCGACCCGGTACTTGCCGCGCTGGCGGAAGTGCGGCTGGGCTTCGCCGACGCGGAGGAGGGAAGTGGCGTTGTGAGGATCGAGGCAGGTGACTCGCTCCGCGCGGACCCAAACGACGGTGTATGGGCCGACATCGTCCTGTGCAACCCCCCGTTCAACGCGCGCGACTGGGGCCATGAGGAACTGGCCACTGACCCCCGCTGGGTCTACGGCCTGCCACCGAGGACCGAGCCTGAACTCGCCTGGATTGAACACGCGCTGGCGCGACTGGCGCCAGGCGGCGTGGCTGTATTCCTGCTGCCGCCGGCGGTGGCCTCCCGGCGCGCAGGTAGGCGCATCCGTGGAGCGCTACTGCGGACGGGTGCTCTGCAGGGAGTCGTCGCACTTCCGGCCGGGGCTGCCCAACCACACAGCGTCTCGCTCCAGTTGTGGATTCTCCGGATGCCCGTGTCCGAGGGCAGCGCTGCTTCCGGCGAACGCCTGTTTCTGCTCGACGCAGCCACATCGCATGGGGCGACGAGAGGAGCTCAAGGCATCGATTGGCCACAGTTGACCAACCGCGTACTCGATGCGGTACGTGCTTATGACTGGTCTGGAGAAAGGAAGGCAGGAGCAGGGAAGCAATTGCCTGAGGGGAGTGTCACCGTTCCCGTGGTGGACCTGCTCAATGAACAGACAGATCTCACGCCGGCCCGCCACGTACCGGAGACGGCCGTAGAGGCCCAGGCCAAGCTCCATGAGTCCTGGGGGCGCCTGGGTGGCCTGCTCGACGAAGTGCGCGATCACTCCCAGTCTCTGGCGGCAATCGACCTGTCGGCGGGTAGTGAGGCGCTGTCCACGATCACGGTCTCGGACCTGCACCGTGCTCATGCTCTCAAGCTGCAACAGGGGCAGACTCTCCCCAGCGAACTACTGCACGGCGACGCGCTGCCAGATGGCGCAGTACCGGCCTTGAGCGTTCCCGACCTGGTCCTGGGAGGACAGCCGGGGGGCTGGCTCGCCCGGGCCGAGGCAGAGCGGGGCGCCAGTACGGGTTCGTTCACCGTGGCCGAGCCGGGGGATGTCGTCGTGGCGGGTGTCGAGAGGGCGTATCGCGTCTGGGTCCAAGAGGATACGCCCTTGGTGCTCGGACCCCAGCTTTACGCGCTGCGCCCGGACCCCGAAGTCCTCGACCCCTGGTTCCTCGCAGGCTGCCTGCGTGCGTCCGCGAACGCGCGGCAAGCGGGTTCCCACACCTCCAGCTCTGCCCGCATCGACGTACGCAAGCTACAGGTGCTCCAGCTCGCACTTGTTGAACAGCGGCCGTATGCGGCGGCCTTCAGAGAACTCCTGGCACTTGAGGAGTCGCTCCGCTCGGTCGCATCGGTGGGCGAGGCTCTCGTGCGGAGCCTCGGGGACGGGCTCGCAGCGGGAAAGCTCCACTCTTTGCGTCCGTGAGCAAGCCGCCGATCGCTTGCGGTACACCCGCCGGACCTCCCTGTACGTGACATGCCCGCCGACCATGGATGTTGGCCCACAGGCGCTGGAGAACGATCACTGATGAGCTTGGACCGGAAAGGATCTCCGAAGACGCGAGAAGTACGCCACCGCCCAGGCACACTCACCCAACGACCTGTCCCAGCCAGCCAGAGCGCAACTAACTTACGCAAGATCGCCTAGATGCCGAAGCCCAGCTCCTCGAGCTCGATGCCGACCTCTCGGCATCGCTCAGCCAGCACTTGGGCGCGCGGGCCCGTGACGTGGGCCATCCGTTCGAGCACCATGGCCCGCGCCGCCGCGGCCGGAAGCAAGTCACCGAAGGGGATACGGCACTCCGCCGCACCCAGAGTGCCCTCCAGGTAGTCGGCCAGCTCATCCGGGCTCGCCTTGCCCTCAGCCCGCAGGGTCAGAGCCTCAAAGAGGGCGATCGCCTCCTTGCAGCGCCCGGCCACACGCATGCCATTCGCGGCCACGCGCAAGGCCGTCCGGACGCCGGGGTCGAAGGCGCCCCAATCCCGGCGGGCGGCGGGCAGCAGCTCCAGCAGCTTGTCTACCGCACTCGTCGGCTCACCGGATTCGACCTCCGCTTCGGCCTCGGTGGTGACTTCCTGAAACATCCGGCGGCTGAGGAACCCGGAACCGCGTCGCCTCCTGCCGGAACTGGACTCAGCCATCGGTGTCGCGGGCGCGATCGGCAGGTCGTATTCGTCGGGCAAGCGCAACGGACGCGTCGGGTCCGGCTCTAGCCGAGGGGACGGGGCAGCGTCACCCGGACGCGGCGCGTACTTTCGCAGCACCTCTGCGACCATGCGGGCGTCCGTCGGCCGGTCCTCCGGCTCCTTCGCCAGCAACTTCAGTACCAGCCTCTCGAGCTCTGCCGGGATGTGCCCGACATGACAGGTCGGCGGGATCGGCGCGGCATGCACATGTTGGTCCTTCAGCCCGTCACCGGAGAACGGCGGATGGCCGGTCAGCAGGTGGTAGAGGACGCAACCCAGCGCATACAGGTCGGTCTTCGGGGTGATCTGGCGTTCCAGGATCTGCTCCGGGGCCTCGTACCCTCTGCTGCCGACGGTGGATCCGTGCTGGGTGTAGTCGGTGACGCCGGGCCAGAGCGGCTTGGCGATGCCGAAGTCGATGAGGACGACCACGCCGTTCTCGTCGATGATCAAGTTGTACGGCTTGAGGTCGCGGTGCACCACCGGCAGGTCATGGGCGCAGGTCAGTGCCTCGGCGATCTGAACCCCGATGGCCGCGCTGACCTCGATGGTGGGGGTGTACTGCTCCAAAAATCGGTGCAGGGGCTTGCCAGCGACGTAGCGCATGACGAGGTAGGGCTCGGCGTGGTGAGTGCCCTGGTCATAGAGCTGGGGAATGCTCCTGTTATGCAGCCGTCCCAGAAGGGTGCCCTCGCGCCGGAACCGGCCACGCATGCGCCGAAGTTCGTCGTGCGCCTCGTCTTCGTCGAGCGCGTCCAGGAGCTCGTTCTGTGTGCGCAGGCATTTGACGGCCACGAGCCTGTCGTCCCGCAGGTCCCTCGCCAGCCAGACCACGGCCATGCCGCCGCTGCCCAGGTGCTTGAGCAGTTTGTACCGGCTGCCCAGCACCGCGTCCTTCTTCATGCCGCCCCTTGCCTGTGAAGCGTCCCGCCTCTGGTACGCAGAAGAGGCGCGACGGTGGCGAGTTCCCGGTTCCACCAGACCGTTGCGTGGCGGAAGCGCCCAGTGTAAAGCGATCGAAGACTAAGTCGTGCATGGACTGAGTTCACAGCTGTTTTATGTCATGCTGGATCGGTCGGAACCCGGTGCGCCCGCTTGGTGGTGCCGTATCGGGCCGTCTTGTTCGAACTGCTTGGAGGAGACCGTGAGCAGTGGGCCGCGCCCTGCCGGGACCAGCGGTGACATCAGGCTGATACGCACGAACCTCGCTGCGGCGCGCCTCGACCCCCGGGACTGCCCCACGAAGCGGGCCAGCGACGCCCGGCCGATGCTGATTGCAGATCCCCAATCCCCTCAACTTGCCGAAAAATTACAAGACTTCACACTCAAGGTCTTCATGGATGCGCTCGACCTGATTGAACACGAGCGCAAGGACCCGGAGTGGGTGATTGGGGAACTCTGGCGCACAAACGGGACCTTCGCGCTCTACCGGCGCCGTGAAGCGCACCCCCTGCTCATGTCCTGGTCAGCCGAGGCGATCCGTCGCTATCTGGCGGCCAGAGCCGCAGACCAGCACGCTCGCGAGGCCGCCGACCTGCCGCTCACGGTTCCGGTCCGTGACACCTGGGTGGTCGGCACGGACCAGGGCCCGGTCGACTCCCGGGGCGCGGACACCTATGAGATGACCGCTTGGGGACGCCGCTACGCGGCCCTCGACGGCTCCACGAGAGAACTGTGGCTGCTCACCTTCGGCACCGCCAAGGACGACCGACCCGAAGCGGAGAAGGCCGTAGCCGCATACGTGGTGGCGCGAGGGCGCCCCGCGGTCGCAGGATGGCGCAAGCGGCATACCCCGGTCCCCTTCGGCGAACTTCCCCAGCACCGCGCCGCCCTGCCCGAGCGCGTCCGGGTCATCGAATTCGGCTGTGGAGACGGCAAGCGGAACGAGCTGCTCGACTGGAACAGACAAGAAGCACGTCAGCACTTCACGGCGGCGGGGTGGCCTTCGTTACTCCAGGCCATCGATGGTAGCGGGACCAGCCCCGGCACCGGCTGCATCGACTGCAAAGCACTGGCCGGCTGCCAGGCTCTCCCGCGCAGCCCGGAGATTCTGAGCATTACGCCGCCGAAGCGCCGACGTCCCCGCCGCAGCGTCTCGGTCACTGATCTGCGCGCCTATCGGGACTGTCCGGCGAAGTATCACGCGACCCGGCAGCTCAAGCTGCGCTCCTCGACGCCCGAGAGCCCAGAAGTCCGGCGCGGCCGTGTGGTCGATGCCATTTTGAACCAGCGGCACGCCGATACGCCCTACCGAAGCTGCGAGACCTTTCCCGGCCCGGCGGACCCGGCGTCCTGGGGTGCCGGCGGTCTGCACCTGACCGGTCAAGAGGCACTCGACGGTGCCGCCATGCTCGAACAGCATAACTTCTACTGCCCCTTGGACGGCCTCGCCGCAGAAGAAGAGGTGCGAGTGCAGTACCAGGCGGTCTGCTACGACGCCGGACTCGGCCTTGTGCTGATAGCCACCCCCGATCTGCTCCACACCCGCCGCGGGGGCTGGATCTGGCGGGAGACCAAGACCGCGAGCAGATATCTCTATGAGGGCGCGCCGCTGCTGAAGCTCTACCCTCAGCTGGCGCTCGGCGTCCTGATGCTGGCCGCCGGCGTCCTGGGCGGAGACACGGCGCGCTCCCGGGTGGAGCTTGAACTGCTGCACACCGACGACGTGACCTTTGAGGAACTCGACCCCTCACACCCGGGGACCGTCGATGAAGCGCGAGAGGTGATCGCGCAACTCGCCCAGCCCTGGGCCCGGGACCAGGACTATCCGACCGCTCCAGGTCGGCACTGCGACGGCTGCGAAGCCCTCGAATGGTGCCGCGCGGGCATCGAACACCTCGCTCCGACAAGGCAGGATTCCTGATGGCCACCGTCTTTGACGCCCACGCAGCCCAGCGCGGTGACTGGCTCGACTTCCCCGACGTGCGGCTCGTCCGCACGCTGGCCGGCGCCGTCATCCAGCTCGCCGACCTCGGCTCGCTCTCCTCCTTCAAACTGCCCTACCCGGCGGAAGCCCAACGAGCGCTCGACCGGACCGTCCTGGCTTGCCTCCTCAGGGGCGTCGAGGAGATCCCGAAAAGCCTGCCGGAGCTGCTCTTTTGGTGCCACAGCCGCCCCCTGGAGGACTGGCCCTTAGACCTGCCGCCGGATGCTTTCGGACCGGACGACTACCTGGTGGACCCCGAGGCACGGGTTCCCACCCAGCTGTGCCACGAGTGGTGGATCAGAGGTAAGGATGCCGGCGCCGCGCAATTCGACCGGGAGGTCATTCACACGGCCATGCGCCTGTGCCGCAAGGCGTCATCACCCGATTCCTACGTCGCCTTCCGCAGGCTCCTGGTCGAACGACCGGTACTGACCGGAGTGGAACGGTTCGAGACCGAGACCGACCTGTCCCTCGCCCCCGTACAAGAACTGCTGGACCAGTGCTACGCCCCGGTCCCGGCCTCCTACGAATTCCAGGGCGGCTACGTCACCTGCAGTCGCTGCCTGACCTTGCTCACGCCGCTCGCCGACGGCGCGTGGTGGTGCGAGAGAGACCGGTGCCGACGCCGGGGCGCACCGCCGCACGGACGGACCCTGACCGGAGCCGACGTGGCCGGACTGCTGCAACTTGTGCGACCGCTAAGGCAGTTCGTCACCGGACCGGGACGCGCCGAGGTCGAACTGGAAGCCCGACTGCGCACGCTGGGGCTCGAGGTCCAGCTCTGGCCCGGCTTCGACGCCTACGACTTGCGTGTGACCTTCCCCGACGGGCACATCTGGGCCATCGACGTCAAGGACTGGAAGCATCCCGGGCTGCTTGGCCGGTCCGCGAAACCCGTTCGCCCAGAGCCGCCCTACGACGAAGCGTGCTGGGTGGTTCCCCGCGAACAGGCCGAAGCCCACCGCGATTACCTCGGCACGTACCGCCGCAACCGCCCCGCCTCCGCCGCGGGCCTGCCCCTGCTCACCGACGACCGGCTCGTCGCCCTCGCGACAGCCCGCATCCGCGGGGCCGACGGCCCCCACCTGACGGATTCCGCACCGACGAACGGATCCCCGAGTGCGTAACAGCAGCGAGTGGTACCAGAAACTGGCCAAAGCCCTGGAGCCTGTCTGGCCCCAAGAACACCAGGACGTAAACCCCTCGCTGCTCTGCCAGGTAGAACTTGGCCTCTACCTCATGGAGAGTCTCGACCCGTCCGGCGACGCCCACGGTGTCTACACCCTCCTGGGCGGCTACCCCTTTGCCGCTGCCGCGGGCATCGCCACCACACCGGCACAGAGCGCCCGGCTGGATGTGGCACGCCACCTGCTGTGGAAGCTGCGTCGCCGCCGCATGTGGCATCAGTGCCTGGAGACGTACGTCCAGCTGCCCGAACGGCTCCGCGGCTACCGGCTGCCCGAGGGAGGAGGACCGGCGCGGCGCGTCGAACCCACCATCGCCGCGGACCGCTTCGACAGGTTCGAGCATGCGCTGTCCCGGCTTCCGGACTTCGATCAACGGCAACTGCCGCCTGCCCCGGCGGGCCAGGCCCGGTTCACCGAGCGGCACCGGCCCGCCTCCGTGACCATCCCCGAACAGCTGTGTTTCCCGCCGGCGACCGGCCACGACCTGAGCCGTGTCCCGCACACCGCAGGCCGTCCCCTGGAGGTCCCGCTGACCGAACTCGCCGAGACCGCAGGCTGGATGGAGGAAACCGAGACGGCCCGCGGGCTCACCTCCGGCCGTTGGGTGCGACGGCTGGAGGACCTGCAACTCGATGCCTTGTCTGCCGACGGGCAGCGCTTTGAGAAGACCACGGTTCTCCGCGTGGACCGCCTGCTCCATCTGGTCGGCATGGTGGGCGCGGGCAAGAGCACTCTGATGCACCTCATTGCTGTCTGGGGCGCACGCAAAGGGCTCCGCATCACTCTGGTCGTCGGTGACGTCGCCGAACAGCTCACCGTGGTCGGCCAGTTACGCGACCTGGACCTGCAGGCCGCTCCCGTCATCGGCGGCACCACCCGCGAGCAGCATGCATCCCGGCTGCACCGCCGCCTTGCCGCGCGCGGCCAAGCCTCCCTCCTCCAGCACGATGATCCAGCCTTCGACGACCTGAGCTCGGTGTGCATCCTTGACGCACAGCGCGGACTGGAAGCAGCCGAACCCCTGCGCTACGTCGACGCCCCCTGCACCGAACTGCGCCCGGTCAAGAAGCCTGGTCCCACCGCTGTCGGGGAGATCCCGATGCCCGTGTACCGGCACGACCTGTCCGAGGCGCCCGCGGAAAGCGAGATGTCGCGGTCCGATCACGGCTGTCCGGTGTGGAGCGTCTGCCCTCGCCATGCCCCCGACCGGGAGCTGGTCGATGCCTTGATCTGGGTGGCCAACCCGGCCAGCCTCCTGCAGAGCGCTGTCCCCAACCATCTTAATGTCGAACGCCTCAGGCACCTTGAACTGGCCTGTCTGCGCAGCGACATCATCATCGTCGACGAGGCGGACCGCGTGCAGATGCAGCTCGACACCGCCTTCGCCCCGTCCGCGACGCTGATCGTGCGCGGCCCGGATTCCTGGCTCGACCGCCTCGGCATCCACAAGATCGATGAACTGGCCCGGCAAGGCCGTCTGCCCCTCTCGGCACGGGATGTCGAACGCTGGTCGGCCTCCCTGGACCTGGTCCACATCGCCGCCAACCGTCTCTACCGCCGACTGATCACCGACCACGACCTTCGCCGCTGGGCGGACATCGAGTACTTCAGCGCCTGGACGCTCCAGGAGAAACTCGTCAACGAGTGGTACCACCGTCCGCGCGTCACCGGTCTCCTCCCAGACGAGACCTCCACCGACGCCGAGGTGTACGACTCCAACGACGAGGCCGACGGCGACGCACCCCTGCCGCGGACCCCAGACACCGAGCCCTGGGATATCCGGCGCAACGAAGTCACCAAGGCGTTCGACGCCTTCCGCGATGACCCGCTCGGCGATCGCGGCCCGCACAACGACCTCACCGACGCCCTGGTCCGCAGTGCCGGAGCTCTCCTGCACCACCTCGACCAGACAGCGACCAGCCAACGTGTCCGATCCGTGCTCGACACCCTGCTCACCGGGTCCCCGCTGCTGGACGGTTCGCTGCGCCAGGAGCCACCCGGCCCGGGGAAGCCCGCCCGGGATCCCGTGGATACCTGGGGGAGTGAGCCCTGGCTGGAACGAGAAGCCCGACGCCTTGAGTTCACCCTGGTACTGGCCGCCCTGCATCAGCGCCTCGAACGCGTCACCTTCCTGTGGCCGCAGGCCGAGGCGGCTCTGCATCTGGACACCGCCGACAACGAACTCTCCCGCAGACCGCCCCTCGACTACGCGCCGGTGGTGCCGGAAGCCCCGATGGGTAACGTCCTTGGATTCCAGTACCTGCCCGAAGATCCGGAGCGCGGCCCGGACGGCGACGAACACCGCAGCGGTACCCTGCGTTTCTTCCGCTGTGCCGGCGTCGGCCGCGAGCTCTTGCTTCACCTTCCCGCGCTGGGAGCCGACCCCGCAGCGGGCCGTCCCGGACCGCACGTCCTGCTCATGTCCGGCACCAGTTGGGCCGGGTCATCGACCCGCGCACACGTCATGGCGCCGGTCCAAGCGATCCTCAAACCCCACCAGGCCGCCGTCGACTCCATCCGGAAAACCCTGTTCACCACGCTGTTCCTCTACGACGGCGAAGGAACCCCACTCACCCTCTCCGGAGCCCGACTCGATACCCGTGAACGGGTCCTGGCCCAGATGGTCACCCAGCTCGGCAAACCGGTCCCGGGCAGCACCTCGCTCCTCGATCAGGAACTACGGCAGATCGAGGACGGAGAACGCCGACGTGCCCTCCTCCTGGTCGGCAGCTACCAGGACGCCAGGATCGCCGCCGACCTCCTGGAACGCATGCCGCGCTGGCGCGGAAAGGTCCGCGTCCTCGCCTCCGACAAGTCAGAGCTCGACCACGCCGGCCCCGGAGACACCGCCACGGGAGACTTCACCGGCGCCTCCGCCGTACGCCGCGGCGACCTCGCCGCCTTCGCCAAGGACGAAGACGCCGAAGTCCTGGTCGCTCCCCTGATGGCAATCGAGCGCGGCCACAACATCCTCAACCAGAGCCACAAAGCCGCCTTCGGGACCGTCCTCTTCCTCGCCCGTCCCCACCCGCGCCCCGACGACCTCTCGCTGGCCGTGTTCGCCATCAACGACTGGGTCACCAGGTTCGTGCGCAACCAGCCGGATGCCGAGGCGGGAACCTTCGGCAAACTTGTGGCCGACGCAGCGGACATGGACACCGCCGGGCTCGCCTTCCGCCTCGCCGCTCGCAAGGAGTGGCGCCGCCTGCTGTCCCGACGCTACATCTACTCCCAACTCAACGACGCGGAGAAGACCTCCTTCGCCTGGGATCAGCTGGTCACCATCTGGCAGGTCATCGGCCGCCTGGTGCGCGGCGGAGTGCCCGCGCGGGTGGTGTTCGTCGACGCGGCCTTCGCCCCCGCACTCGCCGAGGCCGGGGCCCCGCCCGCCGCAGCGACCCGCAGCGGACGCCGACGCAACGACGGCGGCCTGCTCATCAAGCTCCGCGATGTCCTCGCGCCCTACTTCGACGACGAAACCACACCCGAATCGTTTGCCGACCCCGCCGACCCGGCCTTGGTCCGCACGCTTTACCACCCCCTCTACGACGCCCTGTGCGGCCTGAGCTCCCGAACTGACCGCTGAGCCACAGCAAGGAGACAGCAAAGACCATGGCCGCCAAGTACCGCGACACCAGCCGAGCCGCCTACCTTTTGAAGTCCAACACCGCGCCCTGGACAGCCCGTTACCGGGCACTGCCCTTTGCGGAGCAGTGGCACGAGAGCGTTCTGGACCTTTGCAACCTAGGCCGTCCCCCCGAGGCCGAGCCCTACCGCGCTGCGCCCGTCGCCAGATTCAACGGAGTTCTGCAGAGCCTCGCCCCCGATCTGGTAGTCCGCGGCCGTCCCCGCGACCCGCAACAACTGGCCGAGGACTTCTGGCTCTACACCCCCTCCGACGCCCCCCACCCGCTTCCCGGCGACACCCTGGACCGGCTGAGCGGGGCCTGGCTTCAAGACCTCCGCCCTGAACCCGCACATCACCGGGTAGTCCTGGACACTCATACGGCGCTGCGCTCCTGCCCGCCGCAGTGGCAGGACGTCACCGTCGACCTCCTCGGCTGCCCCACGACCGACGGCGGAACCGCGGCTCCGCGCGACCGGCAATACCAACTCGCAACCGATGCCCTGGCCCGGCGCATCCTCGCCCTGGGGCCCTATGAACACAGCGCCGGCAGCCTGCACTTCCGGGCCGTGCCGCGAGGCCCGCGCCAGCAGGGAGCGGAACTCCTCTCACAGCCTCTCTCGCACGTGGTCAAGGGGCGCGAGTGGTGGTTCTCCATCGTGATCAACATTTCGCTACACACTGTCCCTTTCGACCCTCGACCCCGTCTCCACCTGCACACAGGAGTACGCCGCTGGGCAACTCGCCTCGACGCGAGGAAGCAGCGACTGCGGCTGCCGTATGGCCGCGATACCTCGGTCTACCTGTTGCCCGGCATCCCGTGGCTCCCCGGAGCACCCACCAGCGAGCGGTACGCCGTGGCCCGGCTGACTTGGGACCGCGGCATCGAGGGCTATGCCTGGAAGAACAACGGCCCCGCCCAGATCCTGGGCAGGCTGGCGCTCAACCGCCCCTTCCCCGACCCCGCCAGCCTGCTCGCCACACCCGAGGAGTGGATCGGCGACGGGGACGGCACCCGCGCCGCTGTCGTCCACAGCACACACATGGGTGCTCACGGCATCGGTGCCGGCCTAATGTCACACCAGCGTTCACAGATCGTTCAGTGGGCCGAACAGGCGCTGACCGAGCAGCTACGCCGGGTCCCCTCCCTCAGCCGGGCGAGCGCCGGCAGCAGCGCCCCCGCCAATGCCCGGCCCAAGCCCAAGGCGGCGGAGAAGGAAGCGGAGGCGCAACGCGAAGCCCGCGCTCGCCGGACCGCACTCGCGGTGGCAGCCAGGATCAACCAGGGGCAGGACCCCGCCGAGGCGATCAAGGGGACGGGAGCCGGGTGTCTCGTCGAAGCCAGACTGCTGTGGCAGAGCCCGTCGTTCCGGGATGCAGCCATCGAGGCCCTCGCCGACGTCCTCGGGCTGGACGGCGACGGAAGACGCCCGGAGCCAGCCACTGCCGAGGACGCGTACGAGCGGGCCGTACCCGGAAGCCCAGTCACTCTCGAATGGAAAGCCCCGGAACTCACCCTTCGCCTCCGCTGTCTGCGCACCACCGAGGGAATCACCGACACCCTGGGCATCGACCCCGCAGCGCGGCCCAGGGGCAAAGCCCTGGAGGCAGGTATCAACGCCCGGCGGAAGACTGCCGCCGCATTCTTGGCCGACGACGGAGCTGACCCGCTCCACCCCAGCTTCGCCCTCGTGGAGATCGATCGCCGCCAGGACTTCGCCCACCGTCTGGATGACCCCAAGTACGCGCTCCGGCTGGGCTGCGCGGACGCGGGCGTCCTGACGCAATTCGCACTCGTCCCCAAGAAGGCCAAGGGCTACAACAGCGAGAAGAACCTCTCCCACCGGGTCCATTCGGGCTGGGAAGACGCTCTGCGCCAGTACGGCGTCCGTGTCCTGCCCGAACACACGCTCGGCGAAGCGATCCCCAAGGACCTGCGCTACGTCGCCACGTACATGGTCAAGCGGCGCAAGGACGGCCCCACCCGACTGCCCCGCCACACCCCGGTGGCCGTCATGGTCACACCGCTGGCACCGGGCAGCGGCCTGGCGGCCGTCACAGGCTGGGAGGAGCGGACGGGACGCTGGATTCCCTACCCCCAGTTCCTGCTCGGCCTGGTCAAGACAGCTGAAATCCCGGAGGTCAGCGAACCCACCGAGACCGAGACCGCGACGCACACGGACACCGAAGCCGCCTTCGTACCGCAGCAGCGTTCGAAGTACCGCGTCTGGCAGCAGAACATGGACGAACAGCGCAGGGCGACCGCCCGATACCTCCAGAAAATGGTCCGCTCTCTTCGCGGCCGACCCACCGCCCTGCTGACCCATTCGCAGAACAGTCGGCTGCACTGGCCCTGGCTCCAGGACGGCCGAACCGAACGGGATCTGATCAAGACCGGGCATGCGCAACCGGTGGGACTCGACCCCGATCTCCGGTTGATTCGCGTACGTACGGCAGCAGGGCGGGAGACCCCGCAATGGTGGGGCAACGCCTCTCCCGGCGAAGTCAACGGCCTGCCCCAGGGGCTGTGGGTGGAGGACGAAGACACCGCACGCTCCTCCGGCCGGATCTTCTACAGCACCACACCCAAAGCGAGCACCTTCCGAGACTCCGCCGTCGAGGCCGACAAAATCGCGCCCCGGCCGCTGCGCCAGGGACCCAACAAGGGCAAACCCACCATCGATACACACATCCCGGCCTGGAACCCCGGGCTAGTGGAGATCGCAGTCCTGGGCTGCCACGCGGATGCCGGCGACTCACCCGAAGCACTCGCTCTGGCGGTGCACCAGCTGCGCCAAGCCCCCGACTACCTGGACGCACTCTCCCTCCCCCTGCCCCTGCACCTGGCGAGCCTCGCCCAGCACTACGTACTGCCGACGGTCGCCGAGGCAGAGTCGGGTGAGGCTGAGGAATCCTCCCTGGAGGAGCTGGCCACCACCGAGGCGGCGGGCAACGTCACTGGGCAGCGCGTAGCGGCGGCGCTGGGCGTGATCGAGGAAGGCACGGACACCGAGCCGGCAGACCTGGACCCGGAATACGCAGAGGATCCCGGCCTCGCGCAAGCACCGGAGGACGAACAGCTCGCCTTGTTCCCCTGAGGGGTGAGGGAGCGTTGGCACCCCCACCGGCGCTGCCCTTGTTCGGCGGGGCGCATCCCATGAACAGCGATCATGCTTCCCTGCGCCGGTGATGCACGGCCGGTTCCCTTCGAGGAGGCACCGTCGGTATCGGCGGGCTCGATCTCCGATTTGAGGGCGGAAAGCCGGGGACCGGGCGCCGGCAACCGCCGTGACGCCGATGACTTCATGGGCAGCGGATCGGACGCGACACCGCTCTTGCTACGGCGGTGGCCTCCGCGCGGCGCCGTCGGTTGTCTCGCCGGGCCGCGTCCTGGAGCGCTGCCTCCGGGGCGGGGCCGGTGTAAGGCGCGTGCACGGGGCTGTCGGCGGGATGGAGCTGGTAGCGGCCGACGGGGCTGCTCGACTGAACGCCCCAGCGGCATCCGCCGGTGTAGCGAGGGCCCGGCGGGGCTTTCACACTGCGGATCACGGGCCGGGAGTGGGGGACTGATGGCAACACGACGACGACGGCGCCGGCGGTTGAGGAAGCGTACGCGTCGGCAACTGCAGGGCTGGGGCATCGTCGCGGCGGTGGTCGCCGCGGTGTGGCTGCCGGGGAACTGAACGGCGGTGTGGCCGGTCCTGGTGGCCGGGGTCGGCTGGGGGCTGTGGAGCGTGCACCAAGACGCGGTAGGCCAGGACCGAAAGTGGCGAGCGCAGGAGGTGTTGTTCTTCGGGTCGTACGGAGTGGCAGAGCGGTCGCGGGCGTCGATCGGAGAGAGCAGGGACGCCCGTATGAGGTGCGGAGTGCCAAGGTCCGATTCCCGCTGCTCTCACAAGGGTTGGCGATGTATCCGATGCTGGCGACGAGTCGTGGCAATCCGCAGGAAGGGCGGCGTACGGTGATCGAATGGTGGCGATACTGCGGTGCACCCCAGGCGAGGCCAAGTTCCTCGGCAGCCGGAAGCGGCAGGAGCAACTCGATGCCGGCTGGGAGTCGGTCGGAGAACGGGACGAGTGGAAGAGCAGACATGTCGTCCTGGTGGTGACCGGGCAGGAGAGCGGTCGACCGCGAGTCGAATATGTGGGGCAGGCCCGGTGCGGTCGCCCCGCCGGGACCTTCCGGCGTGTGGTCGAGGTGACTCAACTCCATCGAGTCGCGCCTCCGGTCCCGATGGAAGATTTGTCCGACCAGCTTCCGCTCCGACACAGGGATGCAGTCGACCGGACCGGCGTGCTGACGAAGCGGTCCGGCGAAGAGTTGCTGAACGCTCTTACCACGCTCCGCGCGGATCTGGCCGCGGTCATCGCCCAGTTACAGGAAAGGGTGGGGGGCGTCCGGATCCTCGGCAGAGTGCGGGAGCTGTTCCTGGAGCAGAGAGATGCCACCGGACTGGCACTTCAACTGGGCGGTTTCGACCGGAGCATCATTGAAGAGGCGAAGTTCCCGGAAGAGGGCGGGGATCAGATCCCCGTCCTCGCCACCCTGCCGGGACATCCGGCGCACGAGGACCACCTCGTCGCTCACGATGCGCAACGCTTCTCTGACTGGATCGGAAGTGACGCGGAGCATCTCGCGAAGCGTGTATTCCACAAGGGCGACCAGCAACTGTTCATCGCCAACGTGAACCGCCTGCCGGCTGAAGACACGCTGGGGGTCGACCTGATCTATCACCATGTGAGCCGGGACAGCTTCATCCTTGTCCAGTACAAGAATATGGTCCAGGTCGGAGCCGGGCGCAGCGAGTGGGGATATCGGCCGGACGGTGATCTTGACGACCAGCTCAAGCGCATGAGGCAGGTAGAAGAGGCGTGTATGCGGCTGGAACAGGATCCGCCGGCCGATTACCGCTTCGTTCACCAGCCATGTTGGATCAAGTTCTGCAAGTCCGAACAAGTGGCGCCGAAGGGAGATGCGCTGATCGGCGGGATGTACCTCACGCGCGAACACGTCGAGTGGCTGCGAGGGCGGCCCGGACTGGCCACCGGTCCGAAAGGGGGTGAGCTGTTCGGCTACCACACGGTGCCCCAGTATCTCGACAACACGACCTTCACCCAACTCGTGCAGGACGGCTGGATCGGAACCCGTGGCAGGGCCAGTGACATCATCCAGGCCCAGATCAAGGCCAGTCTCGACGGCTCACGCGCACTGGTCTTCGCCGGCCTCATCGGCGACGACACGACCCAGGCTGAGCGTACGCGGGAACGCAGGGGCGGTCTAACGGGCTGAGAGTGTGAGGGGTGGGGCCGACCGTGAACCGGTGGATCCGCCCTCACCACGGCAAGAAGCGGACTTGAGCTGCCGGTCCCGGGGAGAGCGGCGGGGTATTGGCGCGCCGCCGGCTCGGTCAGCACTCTTCGGTGGCCCGCTCGGTATGGAGAAGGCTGGCCATGTGGGGATGCGGTCACCGCGGCAGCGGAACTCGGCGGTCACGGTAGGCGGGTCCTGATCGCACGGCAGTTGGGGCACGCAATCATTGCGGCAGGTTTTGCCGCCTTGTGCGTGATCGTCAAGAGATGCGCAACGCTGCCGTGTACTGGCCGGTGGTGCGGTCATAGATGACCAGGTCGGGGTGAACGTTGGCATCGTGGACACGGCCGAGCGTCACCGCAGCTGACACGGGGATAGCTGCCAGTATGTGCAGTCGTCGTAGGTTCTTGTGGTTGGCCTCCAGCTCGGAGAGCAGTTGCCGGAGCACCGAGGTGAACTCGTTGAGCGTGGGAACGGAATTGATTACGTCGACGGACGGGGTGACGTCGTGCGGGTGAATCGTCCAGCGCGGAAGCAGGGCAAGCTGTTGGGGTAGCTCTTCTGCCTGGATCGATCCGGAGATGTTCAATATCAGCACTCCGTCAGAGGCGTCAGGGGCAGGAGAGAGAGGCGGCTCGGTGACGAAGCGCACCATCGGGTCCGTCGTGTCGGGCCAGGACCAGGATTCCGTGCTGCGGTGCCGTTGGTAGATGGAGACGGTGAATGTGTCGTCCAAGCGGGAGCCGAAATAGGCAAGCAGCGGCAAGCGCGCGAAGGCGAAGGCACTCACGTGGTGTACTGAGTCCTCACGCAGCGCTTCCGCCAGCTTGTGTTCCAGGACCCGATCGATTTGCTGCTGGCACTGTTCCCAGTACGCTGGCCCGCCGGCCTTCTCACCGGGTATGCGTCGTAGATCGATCTCGAAGCCGTCGCCGTGCAGGCTGAGGGGGAAGTCGGGGAATCGCTCTTCGGAGCGGATGACGGCCTCGGCGGCAGTGGGCTTGGTGAGTTCGACTTCCTGGCCGCGGACTTGTCCGATCAGCCGGATTACCACGGTGCCGGTTGCCGGGTTAAGAGCGGTCAGCCGCCGGATCCACTCCTCCCGATCGCGCTTGATGCGCCGGAGCCTTTCGACCGTCATGACGTCGAGAGAGCCCTTGCGGTCGATTTCGTTATGCTCGCCGCGGCACAGCAGCATGAGGTTGTCAGCCAGGTCGCGCTGGTCCTTCGGGAGGGGGTCCATGCCGCGCGGTGACTTCGGCGTTGCGTCCTGCCCCACGATGTGGGCAAGCTCTCCGAGGGTGAAGTCCTGATAGGTGAGTTTTCCCTCCAGAAGGTAGGTTCCGCAAAGTTCACATCGTCCGCCGGCGCGGACCCAGACCTTGAGCCGCTCGACGTCGGGGATGGACTTGCGTGCCACAGGTCGACTCCTCTTGGCGCAGGCGGGGGTTGAGTGTGTCGCGGGCCTTGGTTCGGGGACACCGGTCTGTTGCTGTGGTGCCGTGCAGCGGAAGTATGGGGTATGGGCGCTCGGTCTGGCCGCACCGGCAGGGCTAGGGGACATGGGGGACGTAGTGATGATGCGGTCCGCTGCGGCCGTGTGGAAGAGCGACCAGGTGGGTTCCCGACTTCGACGCGGCCAGCTGCATGCCGAGAAACGTGGTGAGCGTGGCGGCGACGGCGGCGAGGTCGGCTGAGGATCCGTGGAAGGTGGGAACGGAGCAGCCGCGGGTCGGTATGAGTTCGTCGTCGGGCTCTGCTTCTTGCCACAGGGCGTGGTACAGCTCGAGTTGGTGGTCGTCGAGTACCGAGGGGCCAGCCAGGGAGTCCAAGCTGTGGGGGCCTTGGAGGGTTCCCGGTGCGCAGACGGTGAGGATGCCAAGTGTCCCGGTGCGGGTGTCTGTGGCGATCTGGGCGAGGGTTGCCTTGCGGTTGGGTGTGCGGGCGAGGACATCGAGGCATTGCCCGATGGCCAGGCTGACCGTGGCGTCGATCACGAGGTCGGCCTGGTTCATGATCTGTTCGGCGTCCTCGGGGACGAGCCCCTCGGCGATGTCGACGGTCAGGCGGTCGTCGATGTTACGCAGTCGGTCAGCCAGTGCGGCGGCCTTGGCCGCGCCGAGGTCGGTCTCGAGGAAGTTCTGCCGGACGAGCAGCCCGCCGGTGACGACGCTGGGGTCGCACAGCGTGATGCGTGCTGCTCCTGCGCGTGCGATGAACTCGGCGGTCCAGGATCCGATGCCTCCGCAGCCCCAGATGTGGATGTGCTTGTTCTGGTAGCTGTTGACGGGGCGGTTGTCGTCGCGGCGGGTTGTGACGGTATGCCGTTCGTCGGACACTCGGCACCACTCGATCGGGAGGGCCGGGTTGACCGCGCTGGGGGTGAGAGTGCTCAGGCAACCGGGCTGGCGCCTTGCGAGGCTGCGGAGTTCGTTGGCGGCGCTTGCGGGGATTCGGCCCACGAGCAGATGGGGTGGGCCGCCGGCGGGGTGGGGCACGGCCAGGAGGTGGTATTGGGGTGTGTCCTCAGCGTTTCTCACCACGCTGGTCGCGAGGGAGGTCAGCACGGCCGGCGCGGACGGCCTGGCGGTGGGGGCACGGCTGGCGAGTGGCGCATCGATCTGCTGGAGGAGTTCGACGAGTGTGGTGCCGGCTCCCATTGGCAGGGGCGCGGGGAGGATGATGACCGGCAGGCGTGCCGTGGGAGGTTCTTGTGGAGTGAAGGTGAGGTCCAGGCGCTGAGCGGTCCTTGGGATCAGGTATCCGGCCTGGACGCACTTTCCGAGCACGGGTTCACGCACAACGATGGTGGGTGTTCCTGCGGACTGATGCAGGACCCCGCCGACCGCGTGATAGAGGGCGGTTGAGGCGTTGAACCGGTTGCCGGCGGCATCGCCGAGCCAGGCCCACAGGCGGTTTAGGCAGGAGCGGATGCCGCCTTCCGGGTTCCATTCTCGCGCCGGGTCCAGGTACAGGCACAGCCGGTGGCCCTGCAGGACATGGGGGTATCCGATGAACCGGGTGTGCTTGACGTCGACCTGCGGGGGGAGCAGCGGGGAGGACGGGACGCGGAGAACGAACCGCTCGCGCGGCTGAAGCCGAATCCCTCCCTCCACCGAGACGGTTCCCCTCGTGTCGATCTCGATCGTGATTGCCAGGGCGCCGTCGTCCGTACGGTCAGGCACTCCCACCACGCGCAGGGTGTCCGGCTGCTCGGCGCCGATCGCGCGGAGATCCGCGAGCGCCTGTCTCTGCCACGGTGTGGGAGCGCCGAACCGCCCGGGCTTTCGCTTGCTCATCCAGCGCGCCCCGACCGCCCTGTCGTCGTCACGGCGGCCACGGACGCGGCCGCGGCGGGGAACTTCGCGCTGCTCTGCTGGGCGTCGGGCTCCTTGAAGCCGGTGCCGAACAGACCCTGCCACAGCTCGATGCTGGTCTCCTTGTCCGCATGGTGGTAAGCAGACTCGATCTCCTCCGTGTGCACGCGGATCCGCTCGCGGAAGTAGGCGTAGGTGTCCTGGGTCCAGCGGTGGTCAAACGTGACACCCGACCCGGAGGGGTCGGCGATCGACGGCTTGTTGGGGTTGGCCTGCAGGTAGGTGTTGAGGTCCTGGACCAGGTGGAGCAGGGTCGTGGGGACGTTGGCGTAGTAGCCCGGATCGATCAGCGTCTTGGTGTCGCTGACCTGGTTTCCGAGCAGAGTCGTGAGGATGATCGACCGGGTTCCGGTAAAGGAGTTCTTGTGGTCGCGCAGGTACTTCAGCAGCCGGATGACCCTGCGCAGGTTCCCGCCGGTGATGTCGTCCTGATTGCGCATCCAGGCCGTGAAGCCCTCGGGGTCCGTCGCCTCCCAGCAGTTGTCGTCCCGGTTGCCGATGACCTCGCGGCCGTCGCTGAGCTGGACGTACGGGACGATGTCCACGTGCATCAGGTTCTTGTACTCCAGACGCACGCAACGGCACTTGCGCGAGTGCGGCATCTCGCGGTAACCGCTGTGGCGGTCCAGTGCCGCGTAGACCTTGTCGATGTAGGTCTTGGGGCTGCCGTGCCAGTCCGGGTTCTCCTCCATCAGAAGGAGGAAGTCGGCATCGAACTCCTTGTCGCCGACCGGGTTGATGATGGTTCTCTGCGCCCACGAACCCTGAGGGATCTTGTCGAGGACGAGGTGTCCGATCTCCTCGTCTGCCTTGAGGGCTCGGTAGACACTGTCCACTCGGTTGTCGAGCATGTCGAGCTTGAACCGGCTCAGGTTGACCGTGTCCGTGAGGAGCGTGTTGAAACAGGTGGTGAGCTGCACTGGCGCCATCCCGTAAATCGTCTTCACCGAAGATGATGACACCGTAGCGTGGGGGTACGACAGCGACGGTGACACGGCTGGCCAGCCTGCCTTCAGAGCGGGGTAGTGAAAGGGCGCGCTTGGAACGACGACGCTCCGCCGGAAGCGGAGCCTCGTCGAAGCTGGCTTAGGGCGTGGGGCGGCATCCGGCGCGCGCATCGTTATACTCCGGATCTCCGCTTTCGAGGACGCGGAGTAGAGACGCCGTGACAACACGCGTCTTACGGCCGATGCGTAGCACACGGCACGGAAACTGCCCGTTGCGGATCAGGTCGTATCCCTTGGCCCGTGAGAATCCCAGTGCCTTTGAGGCGTCCTCCACGCTCCCCGTTCCGTCCCAGGTGGCGCGGATGTGAGCGGGGCTATAGCGAGGGCCCAGAGTCTCTTCGATCTGCGTGTGCATTCCGATTACTTTCGTCTTGGCGGGTAGCCCGTGCCGGGCCTACGGACACCGCATGCGCCGGTTATCGCGGTGACCGTCAATACTCCGCGTTATCGCCGGTTTGGCTAACCGGCGATTTGGGGCTATGTTGCCTCGCTCGCCGTGGAGGGGCTCACTCTGACCGCGTGAGGCACGATGCCGGAGAGGAGTCGGCAGAGTCCAGCACTTCACTGCATTGCCCAGCACTGTGACGAACGGTTACCACGGATGAGTTGGGTGTTGCATGGGTCGCAGTTCGCCCCGTTGCACCACTGCAGGTCAATTGGGGTCTGGCTCTTCGGGGTCAGGCTCCTTAATTTTCACCGTGCCGGATAGGTACTGGATTTCCTGACGCCTCGTCACCTGCCGTCAACTCCGCATCTCCTGTGCTGTGCTGGATTCGTGCTGGACGCCGACGAATCACGGGTACCACTGGCCTGCGTGCTGCGCGCGGGGTAGCTGACCCAGTCGATCGGGCATCCGGCACACCTTCTTCACGTGACTCGCACCGGTTGCGGAAACAAATCTCTGCCCGTCCGACGTTGTCGATCTCCTATGCGATAACGGGGGTGGTCGGCTTGAAGTTGTTCCGGACGGACGCATCGAAATGTGGCGTGAGCGAGGTCATGCCGCGTCTTGCTGAGGTCGAGGCAGATGTGCAGGGTCTCGTCGAGGCGCACATGGAGACGCTGCTAGGCGTCCGTTTCCTGGCGAGTGAGTACGGCACCGGGCCGGTCCACAAGGGCCGGATCGATTCGCTCGGGCTGGACGAGAACGGATCGCCGGTCATTGTCGAGTACAAGCGCGGCATCGACGCCGGCGTCATCAACCAGGGCCTGTTCTACCTGGCGTGGCTAATGGACCACCGTGCCGAGTTCGAGCACCTGGTCCTCGACCGGCTCGGGATGAGGGCCGCGTCCCAAGTCTTGTGGAGCAGCCCTCGCCTGATCTGTATCGCCAGCGACTTCACGCGTTACGACGTGCATGCCGTGCACGAGCACCGGCGGTCGATCGACCTGGTTCGCTACCGACTGTTCGGGAGCGACCTGCTCGGGCTTGAGACCGTGGCGTCCGGGAGCGGCGGCATGCAGGCGGCACGCCGAGCCCGCCGCCAGGCGGTTGCCCGGGCGACAGCCGACATCCAGGACGCGTCGATGGTTGAGCTGGCGAGCGCGGTCGATGAGGCATTGCTCGGGCTCGGGGACGGTGTGAACCGCGTCGAGCGCAAAACGTACCGGGCGTACCAGCGGCTGCGGAACTTCGCCTGCCTCTGTCCGCCGCAGCGGAGCAAGCTGCTGGTCTACCTGAAGGTTGACCCGAAGGGCGTCGAGCTTGTCCCGGGATTCACCCGGGATGTCTCCGGTCTCGGTCACCATGGGACGGGTGATCTGGAGGTGCAGTTGCGTACGCCGAGGGATGTGGAGCGGGCGCAAAATCTGTTCCTGGCGAGCTACGCGGCAGCGTGACTCGTCCTTTCTGTGGCCTGCCCAAGGGCTGAGCCTGTGGCGGGTGTTTGCCTGGCTCCTGGCGACTCCGATTCTTCCGACGCTCCAGCTGCGTGACCATGCAGTGCCAGTGCGGTAGGAGTGCACCTTCCGCGCGCAGGTTCCTGCACCAGAGCGACGATGAGGGGGCAGCATCATGGACGTGGTCGAGCGCTGGACCGGCCGCTACGCCTGCCTGCTGCAGTCCGCCTTACGCCTCGGCAACGAACGCAGTCGAGAACATCGACGTCATGTGGGTCCCAAGAAACTCGGTCCCCCGCTTCATCCCCGTCGATACGATCTTCCCACCCATCCTGGCTGTCCTGGAGGAGCAGACGTGACGCAGCAGAACGTGGAGGAGCAGCCGGGCATCGCCGCGGCCATCGTCGTCAGCGAGGGGCGCGTGCTCATGGTGCGGCGCCGGGTCAGCGAGGGACAGCTCTCGTGGCAGTTCCCGGCCGGCGAAATTGAGCCGGGCGAGAGCCGCGGAGACGCCGCCGTACGAGAGACCCACGAGGAGACCGGGGTGGAGGTGGTCGCCATGAAGCTGCTCGGCGAGCGGATCCACCCGAAGACGGGTCGGTTGATGTCGTACACGGCCTGTGAGGTGGTGGGCGGTACTGCTCATGTCGCGGACGCCGAGGAGTTGGCTGAGCTTGCGTGGGTCGCCCATGGCGATATCCCGCAGTACGTGCCATATGGGCTGTTCGAGCCGGTGCAAGAGTATCTCGACGCAGTCATGGCAACCTGAGTGGTTCCATCTCAAGTGCGATCTCTCGAGCTCGAGTAAGTGCGTTGGCACCAAGGCTGGAACTGGGGCGTGGCTGCTGGAGGCGGACCTCAACCTTGGTGAGCAGGACCTGCCTGCCCTCGCGATGGAAGCCTAGGTGGGTAGACGGCACCGGACACCGCATCGACATCGAGACAAGCGCGAGCGTCCTCCAGGCCGAGAAGGACCTCAGCCGCCCGAAAATTCGCCTGTGTTCCGGGTTGTTCAGGTGCCCCATTCCATCCGTGCGGGCTCGCGGGCTGCGGCGAGGGCGCCGTCGAAGTCGGCGAGGCGTTCGGCGAGGGTGGTGGTGGCGATGCGGGGCGGTAGGGCCGCCGAGAACTTGAGGCCGCGGACTGCCCGCGGGTCAACGGTGGGCAGGGTGAGGGAGTCGGGGAGTTCGGCGCGGGCGGTTTTCCAGTCGGTGGGGGAGAGGTCCTGGCGGAGCCGGATATGGGTGTCCGTGGGGCGCTGGACGGGGTCGGCGAGGTTGCCGAGGGAGGCGGCGAGGGTGGCGTTGGCGCGATACCCGGCCCAGGTCCACCAGCGGGTGGCGTCCGCGTCGCGGACCAGCAGGGTGCCCGCCGGGTGTACTTCGTGGGGTGCGCGATCCATACGGAGTTCAGCAAGGGCCGCGACGGCGCGGCGGGTGAGGCGGACGTCGGGATCCGTGCCGAGCAGGACGTCGCGCATGGCGCGGGTGAGGACGTAGGACAGCCCGCGGGCTTCGCTGCCCTGCCATTTGGCGATGCCGCCGTCCTCGACGGGTTCCACGAAGGCACGGCGTCGGGCCCAGTCGATGAACGTGACCTGCCAGCTGCGGCCGGCCAGCAGCAGGCGGCGCGGGCCCGGTCGTTCTTCGGTGAGGACGGTGGGGTCGGTGGTGCCGATCTCGGTGCGTCCAGCGAGCACCGTGAACTCGGGTGGTGCGGTGAAGGAGGCGGTCAGCTCCATGAAGTGCCGGCGGCCGAAGTGCTTCTCGGCTTCGGAGCCGATGAACAGCATGCCGCCGTCGCTGTCGAGGAAGCCTTCCGCGACCAGGTGCGACAGGAGGGGCGCGGCAGACTGGTCGAAGGGAGCCAGGCCGTTCCACTGCTCGGGCCACAACCGGTCGCCGACGCGGTGTTCCTGCAGGGTGACGGCGAGGAGCTGCTGGGCGACGAGATGGCGGGGTGAGGGGGGCGGGGTGACGGGTTCCACCCAGCCACGGGCCCACAGAGTGAGCAGGCCGGCGGCTTGGAGCAGGGTGTCGGGCCGGGTGGCGAGGAACAGGCAGTTGCGGGATGTGCCGGCGCGACGCCCGGTGCGGCCGATGCGCTGCAGGAACGAGGCCACTGTGCTGGGTGAGTCGATCTGGATGACACGGTCTAGGTCGCCGACGTCGATGCCGAGTTCCAGGGTGGAGGTGGAGACGATGACGCAGTCGCGGGCTTCGGCGAATGCCTGCTCGGAGCGTGCGCGTTCGTCGGTGGACAGCGAGGCGTGTGAGAGGAACACGGTGACGTCGCGGGCGCGCAGTGCCGCACCGAGTTCTTCCACCTGCTTGCGGGAGTCGCAGAAGACGAGCCGTTTCTCTCCCCGGTGCAGGGCGGAGATCACCTTGGCGGCGTTGGCGAGCGATCCGACGTAGTCGAGCTCCACCTCCCCTGCGGGGCGCGGGTGTTCGGTGGTGCCGGTTGTGGCGGGCAGAGTCACGCCGGGGGCGACGACCAGGCCGGGGCGATCGGCGGGGCGTGCGCCCTGGAGCCAGGTGAGCAGGGCGTCGGGGTTGCCGACTGTGGCGGACAGCCCGATGCGCTGGATGCGGTGGCCGGCGAGCCGTTCCAGGCGTTCGAGCACGGCGAGCAGGTGCCAGCCGCGGTCGTCCCCAGCGAAGGCGTGCACCTCATCAACGACGACGGCACGCACCCGGCCCAGCATGTGTGCGTGGTCGGTCTTGACGCTGATGAGCATCGCTTCGAGCGACTCGGGTGTGGTGAGCAGGAAGTCGGGGGATTCGGTGCGGATGCGACGGCGTACGGACTCGGGGGTGTCGCCGTGCCAGAGGGCGGCTCGGCGCCCCAGCCACTGGGCGTAGCTGTCGACCCGGTGCACCAGGTTGTTCAGGAGCGCCTTGAGCGGGGCCAGGTAGAGGACTGAGGTGCCGGTCCAGCGCTGCTCTCGCATGGCGGACAGCAGGGGGAAGGTGGCGGCCTCCGTCTTCCCGCCCGCCGTCGGCGCGAGCAGGACCGCGTCCTCGCCGTTCATCAGCGGGTGCACGGACGCCTTCTGCAGCGGGCGCAGATCGGGCCACCCGAGCGTGTTGACGATGTGGTGCAGGACTACCGGGTCAAGGCGCTCCAGCGGGTCGGTGCCGCGCGGCTGCTCCTGCACGTCTGCAACTCCCGGGCTGTTCGTCAGAGTTCGGGACTTCGGGACTGGGTCGTCAGATGTCGAGGTCGAGGTCGTCAGCCGAGGCGGCCGGTGCGGGCGCGGCGAAGTTCCGTTCGGTGGCGGTGAGCTCACTGCTGCCCACGGTCAGCTTGTAGTGCCTGCGCGGGTCGAAGTCGGGGAACTGGTCGATCCGGTCGAGTACGTCGCCAACCAGCTTCTTCAGGTACAGCCGTGGTGCGACTCCGACCTTCCCGCCCAGTGCCCCGCCCACAGCCCGGGCCAGGTCGGTGAGGTAGGAGTCGTCGGCAAGCTGCTTGATCCTGTCGGGGGACTGGGAGCCTTCGGTATACAGGTCGCGGATGGTGACGCCCAGGCCGGTCAGTGATGCCTCGGTGAATCCGGGCAGCCGGATCTGGACGGCCCGCGGGTTGTCGAAGCGGGGGTCGGTGGTGAAGTCGGTGGCGAGGCGCTGGGCGAGCGGTGCGAGTCGCTGTACGCCCTGCTGCCCGTCGTAGAAGGCGGGCGTGCCGGTGATGATGAGATACAGGCCGGGGAAGCGGCCGGAGTGGACCTCGTCGATGAGCTGCCGCAGCGCGTTGAGTGCCTTGTCGCGGGCGTCGGAGCGGACCCGTTGCAGGGTCTCTACTTCGTCCAGGACGAGGACGAGGCCGGCGTGCCCGGCGTCTCTCAGCACGGTGAGCAGGCCCTGAAGGAAGCCGAAGGCACCGAAGTGGTCGAGGTCGCCGCGGACGCCTGCACTGCGCCGGGCGGCTGCGGCGACGTGCGGCTGGCCGCCGAGCCAGGCCATCACCGCAGCGGCGGTGGCCTCGTCGCCGGCATCCAGGGACTGCTTGTATCCGCGCAGGGCGGTGGCGAACGCGGGGGCGTGTCGGGACACCTCGGCCAGACGGGCAGTGAGCAGCCGGTCCACGGCCTGTGGCAGCTCGCTCTCGCTCGCGCCGTCGGCGAGTGCATCCTCCTCGAGTGCGTAGAACCAGGCGTCTACGACCGGCCGCAGGGCGCTGGGCGGGAAGCTGGCGGTGGCCAGGCGCTCAGTGAGTCGCCGGTAGACCGTCTCCAGCTTGTGCAGTGGGGTCTCGGTCTCTGACACCTGCACCTCGGCCACGGCAAAGGTGCGCCGTTTGGCGCGCTCGCTGAGCCAGCGAGTGAAGAAGGTCTTGCCGGATCCGTACTCGCCGCGCACGGCCTTGAACACCGAACCGCCTGCGGCGGCAGTGTCCAGTTCCTCATCGACGGCCCGCTCGAAGCGGTCTAGTCCGGTGGCGAGCAGGTCGAGGCCGCTCTCGGGGACGGCGCCGCGCCGCAGCGCGTCCACGACAGCACGCCGCCGCACCGCGCTGACCGGGGTGGTAGCCCCGGATGCTGAAGATCCAAACGCGTTCACCCGAATAGTCTCCCATCCGGCTGCCCACCTGGCCGGACACCCGGCCGTGCACCGCGCCGCCGGTGCTCGGAGCGGCCGGGCGGGCCGACTGCACCGCCCGGCATGGCCGCAGACCCCCGGTTCACAGTCCGAACTGCTCGATCATCTGGCCCCGGTGCAGGCGCAGGGTGCGGTTGTCGGGGAGAATTTCCAGGATCTGGGCGCCGTCATAGTTGAGGAGCTGGGCCAGGGTCGCGGCGAGGCCAGGGGCTCGGGTGGCGGGTTGGCCGGCGCGTTCGGCCAGGGCGGTCATGGGCAGGGTGCCCGCTTCGACCAGCGCGGCCAGAGCCTTCGGCAGGACCGCCTTGTCGCGTGGCACACGGGCGAGCAGTGCCAGCTGTTCCTGGTACAGCTCGGTGGCCATGAGGCGATTCACCAGTGCGGTGGCAGGGTCCTCTGTTTGATCGGAGACGGGTACGGCCGCAGGCTTCACTACAGGGGCGACAGGTTCCTGTGGTGTGGAGGGTGCGACCTCGTCCTCGCCGAAGAGACTGATAGCGCCCTCTGTCACGGGCGGGGCTGACTTCTTGGCCTGCTTGCGGCTTGGGCGTGCAGCGGTGGCCTCGGGTGCTGTGATGGCATCGGCTCCGGCCTTCGTCTCGGCCTCGAGTCCGGTGGTGGCGTCGTTGTCCTGCTCCCACCATGCGGGCGTAAGGTCGCCCAGTTCCCGCCACCCCGTAGGTGGCTCCGCGCCGAACGGCAGTAGGGCGAGGAGGGGGATGGTGAACTCGGCGAGGGTTGCCCCGCCGTGGTAGCCCGCCTTCAGCGCGGTGTACCGCGCGTCGTGGTCCCGCAGCGCGACGATCCGCGATCCGGGCTCCGGCCAGACTACCCGCGGTCCGGACAGCTCAATTTCGGCCGGTGCGACGGGTCCGCCGGGGGTGCGGTGACGGGCCGACCCTATGGCGCCGGTGGCCGTGTCGATCTTGCTGCCGCGTCGCTCGACCACATGGCCGTGGTCGGAGGTGAGGAGCACGGTCATGTCGTTGGCGCGGGCGGCCCGCAGCAGCGGTTCCAGGCCGCCGATCTCCTTGATCTCCCAAGCGCCGTCGCCGAGCTTCTGCTCCTTGGCGAGCCGGTCGTCGACGGTGTTGAGGACGACCGCGACATGGGTGCGCTCGTCGGCGAGCGCTTCAGTCAGGGCGGTGGAGAAGGGCGAGCCGGTGTCGGGGCTGCGCAGATCGTCCTTGTGGAAGACAGCCGCAGGGGCCCCCTTCCAGCACGGGTGCTGGGGGAAGAGCCGCTTCTCGTCGTTCTGGTCGCCCTTCATCAGGGTGCCGGCGAACAGCGAGGTGCGGGAAACGGTGGTGAGGGTGGGCAGCGCAGCGGCCACGGCACGCCTCACCGGTGCTCCGGTCGCGCCCTGCAGCGGGTCGAACTCGGACCAGTGTGCGTGCAGTTCCTCACCCAGTTCGGCTGCGATCGCCGCACTCATTCCGTCGATGAGGAGGAGCAGGACCCGTCGGCCGGGACAGTCCACGACGGGCGCGACGACCCGGTCCAGGAAGCTTTCGACGGTGAGCATGGCGCCGGGGGCGGTGCCATCTGCGGTCCACACCGCGAGCCGCTCGGAGAACGCGCGGTCCAGCTCACGACGTTTGCTGCGCACCTGCTCGCCAATCCGGCTGTAGGCGTTGGCGAGTGCGTCATCTGCGTCGCCGCCCGCGTCCAGGTGTTCCAAGGCTCGGTCTACCCAGCCGAGTTCGCGGATCTGGCGGTCGGCGCCGTCTGCCACCGAGGCGATGTCGACTTCAGGCTGGGACGCCAGCCACCGCCGCAGCCGCCCTGCCATCCGTACCCGTTCGATACGGGCCTGGGTGGCGCCGTCGACGGCCAGGGCGTGTTCGGCCAGCGCGGTGATGGCAGCCGTGACCGTCTCGGGACCGCCGTCGGCGAGGGCGCGGCCCGCGGCGGTGAAGCGGGCATCGAGTCCGGCGGCGAGCAGCGGACTGGCAGCGGCGGCGGTCTGCGCCCCGAACTGTGTGACGAGCTGTGCGGCCCTGCTCAGGACCGGGTCGGCGAGCCGGTGTTCGCCCCGGTCGACGAGGCCGCGGACGTACGCCTCACCGCTTTGCCCGAAGGAGGTAAGGAGTCGGTCGAGGTCGTCGCCCTGGGCGGGGGGCTGGTCACCGAGCCATCGCTCGGCGCGCCCGCGCGCCCGGTACAGGTCGTGGTCGGCCTCCGCGTGCCCCCACAGAGCCGCGCAGACGACCGCGTAGGCGGCTGCGTCCGCCCCGTGGTCGGCGTCTACCAGGGCGGTAATGATCTTTCCGGTGGAGCCGGCCTGTTCGGGTTCGGCGAGGAAGCGGGCCAGGCCGGCCCGTTCCGGTCCGCGCAGGTCGCGCAGGAGGTTGGGGCTGCCGGGGATGTGGGTCCACCGGAACAGGGTGATGGGGTCGATGCGGTCCCCGTCGTCGTGTGCGGCCGGCCCGCCCAACGCGTCCGTGTCACGGCGGCCGAGCCGGAGCCGACGCCGGGCCAGCCGGGTGAGGGCCTCGTCTCGGGAGAGCAGTCCCTTGCCGAGCGAGGGCCAACCGCGGCTGGCCGCCGCGTCAAGGAGCGCTTCGGCCGCCCAGGTCTCCCTCCGCAGCCGCCCGTCGAGACCGCGCGCGTCGAACGCCTCCTGCACGACCTCCCAATTGTCGACGGACCGGATCCTTCCGCCGTAGACGCGGGCGAGCAGCCCGGGGTCCAGGTCGGTGTCCTCGCGGTCGGTGAGGACGACCAGAACTTTGGGGTCGGGAGGAGTCGGCGCGTCGAGGTGGCCCAGGATCTGCTCGTGCACGGCCAGCACCGAGGGCGCGACGACCACCCGCGCCTGCAGCCCGCTCGCCGTACGCTGCACGGCGGGC
>CBFHCJ010000006.1:0-36617 GCA_965654005.1 uncultured Streptomyces sp.
GGGCGGGTGGGAGCGTCTGTTGGGGTGTCGGGCATTCCTGGGGGGAGTCGGCGGTGGAGAGGTCCGCCCCGCCCGGCTATGACGGCCGCGGGTTCTAGCCGTGGGCGAAGCGGCTCACCCCGCCGAACTCCGAGGTCTCGGTCCGATCCGAAGGACGCCCGGTCCTCCACCCGGCGGCACCGCGGTCGCAAGGAATCCATGCTGGAGGCAGTGTTCTGCGCCCACGCGGTCGTTGATGGGGTGGGTGCCGGGACCGGCTGGGACCTGCGCGAGTGCCAGTGCTCCAGCCTCGCCCTCCCGTGAGGGCGGAGCGCCATCCTGACGCTGCAGATGGCGAATTTCTTCGCCAGAAGCCGGATGGCGCGTGGAAGGCCTTCCGCAGCCGGCGGATAAGGGCGCTGAAGTGACGTCGCGTCACTTCAGTGAGCTGGTCTGCGCCGAGTCCGGCAGCGCCCTGATCGAGGGCGCCTCCAGCCGAGTCTGCGTCGCCCCCTGCGCCCAGACCGCCATCCCCTAGTCGTGCAGGATCCTTTCGATCGCGAGGCCGCCGTGAAGGCCCTTACCGCCAACGACTTCGCCCCTCAGCACACCGCCGGCGCCCTCAGACTAAGCTGGCCTCGCCCTCTCTACTCGGTCTCCCCCTCGCCGTCCTTGGGGCGTTTGCCCGGTGCCGGGGTCGCGGCGATGAAGTCGGCGCTCAGCACGTCCGCGTAGGGGGCCAACCCCTCGTGGGAGGCGACCACGGCCCGCACGATCCGGTTGATCGTGTCGGAGCGGGCCAGGCGAGCGCCCCGGGCCCGGTTGGAAGACCCGGTCAGCAGCGCGCCCCGAGAGAGATAGGTGCCGTGAGCGGGGCTGATGACACGGCCGGTGAGCGGGTCGGGCTCGAATGTCCCGGCGACGGTCCACCCGACGTAGACGTCCAGCGCGCGGGCGGCCTCCCGGTTGACCGTGACAGTGGTCAGGGCGGTGTCCTCAGCGTTCTTGGGCCGCACCCTCCAGCTGGTTCGGAAGCCCTCGTTGACGCGGTCCTCTAGGTCGAGAGCGAGGATCGTGCCGGGGCGTAGCTTCTCGTGCCCGAAGTAGCTGTTGAGCAGTAGGTAGATCAGGGCCCGGTCGCGCAGTGCGTCGCGGCCGGTCAGACGGTCGGCGGCGTGCATCAACCACCTCGGGCCGTCGCCTCTCAAGCCGGTGCGCTTGGGGTCGGACGGCACGGGGGCCCCGGCGAGGCGGGCCCGGGTGAGTTCGGTGTCGACCCCGTCGGCGACGCCCAGAGCGAGCAGGTGCTGGTAGAAGCTCGTGACGGCGGAGACCATCACGGCCCGGGTGGCTAGGGCGGCGCTCTCGTGCTCGTCAGAGATCCACACCCTGATGTTGACCCGTGCGCAGGCGTAGGGATCGAGTCCGTCGCCGAGGTCGCACCAGTTGAGCCAGGAGGTGGTGTAGGCGCGGTAGTGACGGCGGGCCTCGGCGGAGAAACCGCCGGAGGCCAGCCTGTACGGGGACCCCTCGGCGGTCCAGGCGGCGAGCTGCCGGTAGGCGTCGTGGGCATCGTCGCACGGGGCCAAGCGTTTGGGTCCACAGTCGGTCGAGTGGCGGTGCGGGGCATGCGTCACCCGAGAACTCTAGCGGTCCTAAGTGTGGTAACGGACCTGCCTGCATGGTCAATCGCCTAGCTGAACGATGTCAGTATTCGTCCATCGCACCCCCATGCTGCCTCTGTCGTGAAAAGGCAGCAGCGGGCCCCGAGATCCCGGACCCGCTGCTACTCGTCAATGCACGTCCGGAATCAACCGAACGACGGGACGATCTTCTTCTTACCGCCCTCTTCCTTCCAGGCGACTTCCGCATCGAAGGTCTTGCCATTGGCCGAAACGAAGCCCGTGCCCCGGATGGTCTTGCCGGCCGCCAGGTCCTTACGCTGCGCATCGGTGAAGGTCACCTGGCACCAGGACCGAGGCGGCTCGTCGCCGAAGCCGAAGTCAGGGACGATCTTCTTAGCCTTGGCATCCCAGCTCACCTTGCAGCCGAAGGTCTTACCAGTCCTCGCGCTCACGAAGTTGTCGATCTCCAGCGCCTGGCCCGCCACGAGCGAGGCGACCTCCGTAGGCGTGAACGTCCGGCCGGACCACTTCGTCGGCCTGTCCGGGGCCTCCAGTTGGAACCCGACGTACTTGCGGCCTTTGTAGTCGCCGACGGCGAGCGCGCCGGTGGCCGTGTAGGGCTTGCCCGCGTTGCTCGTGGCCGAGAACGAGATCGTCTCGCCCGCGAGCAGCTTCGTCACCTCGTCATCGCTGAACTTGTGGCCCGACCAGATGTTCTTGAAGGCGACCTTCTTCGGCCCGCCCGGAGCGGTCTGCCACACACCCTCGGCGCGCGCAGCGACCACCTGCTTCTTCAGGCCCAGCTCGGCGCGCATGGAAACGGCGTTCTTCGTCATCGTGGCGATGTCCTCGCGCACCCAGTCGGCGACGACGGCCAGGCGCTCCTCGGCGGTCGCCGTCCCGGCGGCGATGTCGCGCATATCGGCGTAGACCTTCTCGGTGAGCTCGAGGTCGCCGATGCGCGTGCCCGGCAGGAGCCGCCAGCTCATCTCGCCGGCCTGCGCCAGTCTGAGCTTCCGGCCCTTCTCCGTCAGCAGCGGGTACTTCGCCTTGCCATTGGTGACCTCGGAATACGTCGAGGTGCGGGTCGCGCCCGTGCCCACGTCGCGCTTCTCCAGCTGCTTCATCAGCCACTTCATCGTCGGATGCTCGGGGCGCTTGTTCGCTCCCTCGAAGATGAACGGCTCCGCGGTCTGGCCCAGGCCCTTGCCGGACTCGTTCTCGTCGCCTTCGGCCGTGTCGTCGCCGGCGTCCGGATCGAACACGGCCCGCCAGCCGGGGCTCTTGGGCACGTTGGCGATGCCGACGAAGTCCGGGTACTTCTCCACGTGGCCCTTCTGCTGCTCGTAGAGGTAGTCCTCGGCGAGCATGGCCAGGTAGTTCTTCGCGAGCATCTCGTAGATGAGCCGTCCGGCCTTGCCGTACTTGTGCTCGATCTCGTCCAGCGAGGAGGGTACCTTCGGTCCCGGACGATTCGCGCCGTGCGCGCCCTGGGGCTTCACGTGTGTGGACCGGGGCTGGCGGTGCGTCAGAAGCGCAGCGTCGACGCCGACCACGGCGGCGATCTTGTCGACCAGCGGGGCGAGGTCCTTGAACTGCTCGGGCGTGATCGTCTTGTCCTCCGTGCGCGGGTACGAGACGACCTGGTCCTCGTACATCTTCTGGTAGGTCGAGAGCGTCAGGTTCGCCTTCACACCCTTGCCGACGAGCATCGAAGACAGGGACGCCAGGTCGAGCAGCTTCGGCGGCGCGGTCTTCTTGCCCGCCTTGCTGTCCAGGACGACAGCGGAAGGGCCGTACTGCTGCGGTACCTGGCCCTTCTGGTCGAACCGCGGCTCATCAGGGTTCGTGTACATGACGTCGTTCTCGTCGCGGAAGCGGTTCTGGAAGAACGGCTTCTTGACGTACGCGTCATAAGCCTTCTGCTGGTCGCCGACGAGAGAGACCATCGCCGACTTCAGCCGGCCCTGGCGCAGCACGAGGTCCTGGCCGGACTGGCGGCCCATCGCCGTGGCGATACGGGTGAACTGCATCGAGAGGAAGTCCCACTGCGAGCGGTACATCGCCTTGCGGTAGTCGCCCTCGTCCTGCATGGACTTCACCGGCCGGCGCTGCTCGAAGGCCTTCTGGATCGACGCCTTCGACTCGTCGGTGAACTCCATGCGGCTGAACCGCTTGCCATGGAAGCCGAGTTCGTCGATCGCCTCCCAGAAAAGCAGATCGCCCTCGCCGGACGGATCCAGGTCCGTGGCGATGACGATTTCGTCGCCGCGGCTGAGCGCAGAACGCAGAGCCTTGATGACGTCCGCGACGTTCTTCTGCGGCTCGCGCTTCCATGAAAGATCCTGCGGGTTCCACGGCAGATTGCCCAGGTCCCACGTCTGATAGGCGTCCGCGAGCGAGGAGTCCACCATCGCGTGTGGCTGGGCGAACTCGTAGAGATGACCCCTCAGGCTCGCCACCTCGTAGGCCGTGCCCTTGTAGCTGCCCTTCGTCCCGCCGAGGGCGCTGGCCATGTTCCTGGCTGCGCTCGGCTTCTCTGCGACCACGATCGCGACCATGTCGACTCCTTCTCGTCGTTGACTTGGAAACGAGTGCGAGCCTACTCGAAAAGGTTGGCCTAATGAGAGTCGAAAGGGATCTGAAAGGTCATTGAATGGCGCGAGGGTCATGTAAAGAAGGCCAGCGCCGGCACGCTGTTCGAGCAATCGCCGCTCGTCAAAAAAGAGAAGACCCCGAGAAGCTGTGCTTCTCGGGGGCGTCATCTGTCGAGCGCTGTCACCGCCCAGTCGGCATCGCCACGCGGAGCCGTCTGCTCGACACGAGCATGCAGCATCCCATCGACTGCCGGGAGCGCTGGCAGAGGTACTTCGGGCGATAAGGCTTGGCCGCCAGCAAAATCATGGCGAGTGTTGTAGGCGCATCGATTCTGCGTGACGGACTGATCCGCCAGGCTTCGTTGACCCATCTTGAGATCACACCGATGCGGCCCGAAAACCCAAGTGCCCGGGGCCATGGCTCGTGATCTACTGCCGGTCATGCCGTTGCTGATGCTGGATCTCGACAACACATTGGTAGATCGCGACGCTGCCTTCCGGGCCGCAGCCACCGCACTCCTGGCGGAGCATGCACTGCCTGAAACCGACATCGAATGGCTCATGACCCTCGACGCGAGCGGCTACACACCCAAACCGGCTGTCGCTGAGGCCATGGCGGACCGCTACGGGACGGCGCTCCCTGAGGCCGCTATCCGAACCCTTCTCGATCGTGGCGCCGCTGATCGCGTCGTTCTGGCTGAGACCACCCGCGAGGCGCTCATGAAGGCGCTCACCGACGCCTGGACCTGCGTGATCGTCACCAACGGCCGCACGGTGCAGCAAGAAGCGAAGATCCGCAATACCGGGCTCGACCGGCTCGTCCAGGGCTGGGTGATCTCCGAACACGTTGGTCATAGGAAGCCGGGCCCCGAGATCTTCCAGGCGGCGGCGGAAGCCGTCGGAGTTCCCCTCCCCGGCGCATGGGTGATCGGCGATTCGCCGAGTGCCGACATCGCAGGCGCGAACGCGCTCGGCCTTCAAAGCGTGTGGGTGTCGGACGGCCGACCGTGGCTCCAGGACTCATACCGGCCCACCCACGTTGCCAGCGACGTCTCCTCCGCGATCAACTTTGTCATCGGCACGACGTGATGGACGCCACCGGCCCGATCCAGAACCTCGACAAAACCTGATTCAGCCGGACAGTCACGGCGCCCTGCTCGACTTCGACCACGCCGCCGAGGCGGAGGATGCCAGCGACTTCGTCAAGCTCGACCGCTGGTGCCTGCCGTCTGCTCCTCGACAGCTACTGGCACGAGCGCGGACGGGGCGGCGTTCCGCTGTGCGAGCAACGCACCACCTTCCACCGTCGGATCATCCTCCTCTCCTACTTCCTGTACTGGCCAACCTCGATGGCCCCAACTCCCCTGGTATGACACGGCACTTCACAACGAACTGGAGCCCTGGTCATGACCACGATTCATCCCACCGCGCCCACCTCGCAGGCCACGGGCCCCGGCGTTCAGGTCGCCGCAGCCCTGCTGCGCCGCGCGGACCACATCGTGCTGGTCTGTGAGCAGCGCGACGGCGAGGAGATCTGGTCCGTCCCCGGCGGCGGCGTGGAGCGAGGCGAGCTCTTCCAGGAGGCCGTCGTCCGTGAGGTGGCAGAAGAGACCGGGCGGCGCGTGGCCTCGGTCGGCCCCCTCGCCTGCCTTGTCAACACGACGAGCGACCGCTACCCCTCCACGGTGGTGTGCACCTTCGAGTGCACCGACTGGGACGGCGACATCACCGTCCATGACCCCGACGGCAAGGTCACGGGTGCGGTCCTCCTGCCACTTGAGGATGCCAAGAAGGTCCTGGAGACCTCCAGTGCGTCGAGGCCCGAGATCGAACCACTGCTCGCCTACTTGGACGGAGCTCCGGCTGGCCGGGTGTGGGCCTACCGCGACAACGAACCGGTGATCAGGCGGGGGCCAGGGGCAGGCGGATATTGATCTGCTTGCCGCCGATTGCGGCGTCCGGGACGACCTCGGCCTTGCCACCGGCCTCGTGTACCAGGGCGTTGACCAGCTGCAGGCCGCGGCCTCCGGCATCGTGCGCCGCCATCAGAGGCTTCGGTTTGAACGGGTGGGCATCCGCGACGGCCAGCACCAGGACGTCCCGCTCCTCGACGGCGAGGGTGACCATGGCGGTGGGCGACACGACAGCCGCGTGCCGTACGACGTTCGTGACCAGTTCGGTGATGATCAGACAGGAGGTGTCCACGACCTGGTCGGACACGCCCCAGGAGGGGAGGACCTTAGCGGTCTCGTGGCGGGCCAGCGGGACGTGCCCGGGCGTGGAGATCACCGGGAAGTCGTGACGCACCAGAGTGCTGGTCATCGCGTGCCTACCCTCTCTGGGCGGGACCCGCCCGGCCCGGCACCGAAGGTAACGGCCCGGGCATGCTGGGGTGTTCACGACGGTGAACCCACGTCTCCGCAACTCATCCAACCCCGCTTGGCCTGTTCAGGGCTCCGACCGGGACCGGACATCCGGGTACGTCCGAGCGTTCGCCGCATGCAGATCATGCGCACGGGTCCGTACGGGCCTACGTGTTCAGCCGAGGAGCGCAGCCCGTCAAAGAGGAAGGCCGATGCGGTGGGTCAGGCCCCGCAGATCCCGTGCGGCGTGAGCGGGCAGCTGCCGGTTGTTGAGGTACTCGACGGTGCTCCTCACTGGCGCGCTGGCATGAATGCGCTGGGGGGCGATCTCCTCGGCGGTCAGCAGGGAGGCAACCGCGTCGGCTTCGCGGCCTCGCAGATGGGCCAGCGACCGGCCCAGGTCAGCGTGGAAGGCTGCCTGCCAGCCGGGGGCCTCAGCTAGGGCCTCGGGGTGTACGCCGTGGCCGGCGGCGACGGCCTCACCGTGCAGGCCGAGTTCGGTGTTCAGACTCACCTGGTGGATGCCGACGTTGGTGGGGCCGAAGTTCAGGTGGTGGGCGCGTGTCTCGCCCGTGCGGCCAGCGAGGCTGGCGGCCTCGGCGAGGTGGCCTCGGATCTCCTCGGCTCGTGTGTTTCCGGCCCGGTGCCGGTCCTGGGTGAGCGAGGTGGCGGAGATCAGGTGTAGTTCGCCGAGCAGCGCGTGGGCGTCCGGGCTGTTCAGGTGTGCTTCCAGGGTGTTGGCGGCGGCGGTGGCCTGGGCGAGGGCCTGCGTGGGGCTGCCCGCCGACATCAGCACGTGGGTGTGGAAGAAGCCGCTGAGGGCCGAGTAGACCGGGTCGTCCAGCTCCGCGATCGCCTCAGCGGCGCGAGTGACAGCGATGAACGCCAAGTCGGTGTAGCCCAGATTTTTCAGGAGCAGGGTGCAGGCCGGGTGGTAGGCGTCCGCCAGCAGTCTCAGCAGCTCGTGCCGGGCCGGTCCCTCGGCGGCCTCAATGGCTGCGTGCAGGCTGGCCAGCAGGGTGGGCAGGCCGGCGGCGAGGGTGCCGTATTCGGCGGCGTGGTACAGCTGGTTCGTCCTCGCTACACGGTCTGCCAATACGGCCGCCGGGACCTGAGGCGGTCGGCGGTCCGGTGGGGTTGCCATGGTGATGCCCATCAGCGTCAGCCGCAGAGCTGGAATCGCCTCGTGGGCCGCGCTCGCGTTCGGGTCCACCGGAACGAAGGGCTGGCCGGTCAGCTCGGACGGGGCGATGTGCAGGGCCTCGGCGAAGGCGGTGATCAGGCTGGAGCGGTCTAAGTGACGATGCCCGTTCTCCACCATCGACAGATAGCCGACCGACACGTCGGCCGCTTCCGCGAGTCTCCGCAGACTCATCCCCCGCTGCCGGCGGGCCGACCTCAGGAGCTCGCCGATCTTCCGAGCCTGTTCCTGGTTCATGGCCCCCGCTCAATTCCGTGTCTCAGCCGTAGCCTAGGGCGGGCCTGCCGTCCCCCGCGGTTCTTCCCGGGAAGACGGGCGCCCTCACCGCATCCCCGCCCGCTCGGCCAGAATCCGCAGCGCTGTGGCCTGGACGGCGGTGCGGCCGGCGAGCGCGGCGAGGAGTTCCCGCGCGAAGGGGTCCAACCGCAACCGCAGCGGAGCCACCGCGTCGGCCTCGAGGAGGCGGGCAGCGGCCTGATCGGCACGGTCCTGGCGTACATCGGCCGCAGCGGCCACCGTCAGCAAGTGGGACCGCTGGGCGCCGTCAAGTGCGATCTGATCCGCTGCGCGGACATGGTCAGCGGCTGCCTCTGCGTCGCCGTGCTCGGCTGCGACGGCGGCTCGGGCCGCGACCACTATGCCCAACTCCCGCGCGTTGGTGGCCCTTCCAGCAGCCGTGGCAAGGAACCGTTCGGCGTGTTGGCGGCGTCCGGTCATGGCCTGGGCGACGGCGGCCAGCAGGGGTAGCTCCGGCCCGGCTCCCGCGTGCTCGGCGCGTTCGGCGCGGGCCAGCGCGTATTCCGGCAAGCCGAGGTCGATCATCAGCCGCACCTCCTCGACCAGTACTGGCAGCGGTTCGCCGGTGCCGGGGCGGGCTCGGTGCAGCAGCATCCAGGCCAGATCCTTATAGCCCAGGCGCCGCAGCAGCCCGGCGCCCAGCACATGCGCCTGGACCCGCAGTCGCGTCGCTTCCTTCTGCCAGGAAGCCGGGGCGGTAGTGACTGCGTGATCCGTCCTTTCGATCAGTTTCGGCAGCGTCAGCGCGAGACCGTGCTCGTCTCCGACTGCATCGGCGTGGGTGGCCGCCCGGGTCTGCTCGGCCAGCTCCTCTAGCAGGAGGCCGCTAGCGGTGTCCGGATGCGGGCGAGCGAGCTGGCATCGCAGGTGGAAGGCGACCGCTCGCACCGCCGCGTGCTCTTGCCCCCGCGGCGGGTAGGGCTGCCCCGTCAGGTCCGCGACATCTAGCCGCAAGGCTGCGGCCAGCGCAGCCAAAGGGCTGCGGCGGTCCACCCATTCCCCGCCGGCCTCCAGCCCTGCGACGTAGTCGAGCTCAAGCCCAGTGCGCGAAGCAAGGTCATTGATGGTCAGCCCTCGGCGAAGGCGCCAGGCAGCCAGGCGGGCCCCAATGGGGCCACCGGAGTGCCTCTCGTCCAGCCCACTTATCACCAGATTGCTCGCATACCCATTCACCCGGGCCCTGTGCTCCGCCAGGACAAAGTTCGCTCGTCTCGTTCAGGGGAGGATCAGGTCTCCCTTGGCAGGCCGCGTACGTCTGTCGCACGACACATTAGTTACACCGCTGAATCGCGTGGACCGGCCGGTGATGCGCCCGGTCAGGTCAAACGAGGGTTCGAGGACGCGGGGCCGTCTCAAGCCTCGCGGATCGGCGTGTCGAGCACGGAGACGACTGCGTCCACGTTGGCGGTGATGAACTCAGCCAACTGCGGTGGCATCAGGTTGAGTTCGTCGACGGTTTCTGCTGTGAACGGCACCCGGACCACCTCGTAGCTGCCCCGCTCTGGCTTGCTGAACTCCGTGCCGGTCCGCGAGGTCAGGTCCATCGACACCAGGTTTGCGGCGAAGATGTGCTGGATGCCGATGCCGCCGTCGAGTTCGTCGGTGATCAGGTAGACGAGTTCAGCGCGGTCCACTGTGCCGCCGAGTTCCTCGTACACCTCGCGGTGCAGGGCCGCCTCGATGGTCTTGTCGTCGGCTTCCACACCGCCGCCGACCGTCACCCAGTATGGTTCCCGGCCCGGCTTGGTGCGCTTGATCAGGACAAGTTCGTCACCGTCGAGGAGGATGGCGCGGGCGCTGCGCTTGACGACGTCGGCCATGGCGTGGGTTCCTTCTGGTCGCGGTACAGCAAGAAGCCGAGTCGGAGTGCCGCCTTGTGGCGACCGGATCTCCAGTCTGGCGGACTGAGCATGAAGCAGACCGTGGCAAGGCCGTGACGTACGCGTGCTGAATCGGTGCCGCGGACGAGCGTCTCCCCAAGCGCCGGGGAAGGCATACCGGTTCGATCATCGGGGGTTCGTGCGGCGAAAAGCCGAGGCGAATCATACGGCTTCTGCGGCAGACTGACCGATCCCCTGCGCTGGGTGTAGCGCTCCCATACCTCGAGATTGTTTGGAGGAAGGCGATTGACTGAGTCCAATCAGCCGGCGGCCCGGTGGAAGAGCGAGCCGATGACGACGCGGCTCATCGCCGCTGTTCTCGTCACGGATCCTGACAGCGGCAGACTCCTCATCCTGCGGCGGAGCAGCCACTTGGACTTCGCGCCTGGCGAGTGGGACGTCCCCAGTGGCAAGGGCGAACCTCGGGAACCGATCACCGCGACCGCGGTACGGGAACTGAAGGAGGAGACGGGCGTCGTGGCCGCCGAGGCGGACCTGCGCCTCGTCCACGTCGTGCATGGCTCCTGGGGAGCGGAGGTCCCGGGGATGTTCATGGCCCTGGTCTTCCACACCGACCGGTGGAGCGGTACTCCCCACAATGCGGAACCGCACAAGCACGACACCATCGCCTGGGTACCTCCGGACGACCTGCCGCAACCCTTCACACGCACCACCCTGGTCGCCGTCAAGCGGTACTTGGACGGCGGCCCGATCCTTTCGTTCGACGGCTGGCCGGAGGCCGGATGACGGTCAGTCCGGGCAGCTGCCGCAGTGTCATCGCCCAGAAGTCGTGAGCTCAGCAATGAGCCGCGCGGCTTCCTTCCTGGCCGGCTCCAACCGGGGATCCTCGGGGTGCGCATGTGGCCCTGCGATCTTCGCGCACACGAACAGTGCCATCAGCCGGCCGGACCTGCTCTCCAGGTCCGGCCGACGCTCGCTCCACACACGTTCAGCCAAGGACCGGACGGCGAGGGAATGGCCCCATAGCGTTGCCGCGTCCAGCCCTCGTGGCGCCATGCCCCAGTCCTCCCAGTCGATCATGCAGAACTCCGGGCCGGTCACGTTGGCCCACGTCAAGTCGGCATGCGCCGGCAACCACTCCTCCACCCTGGTGTCGGTCACCTCGGGAAAGACCTCCCCGAGGGCCGCCGTCACCAGTTCCTGCGTGATGGTCTCGGTGTCCGGCGTCGCGACGCGGGGTGCGGACTGGGCAGCGAGTGCGTCCAACGAAGCGTTCAGAGCGGACCACCACGCATCCGGGACCCGAGGATCTTCGATCACGAGAGCCGCTTGACCGACCGGTGCGGCGTTGACCAGTTCCATCTCATCCGCCCGCCACATCACCGGCTCACCCGGCTCGCGCCATGCGAACCCTGCGTACCAGCAGGGCATGACGACCCCGCTCAGGACAGCACCGGATTCGGGGCCGTTCCATCCCTGGGCGCCGATCCGGTCGAACCCCCGCCGCTCGATCCGCACCCAGGTGTCGCGGTCCGTCCGCGCCCCAACGGTCCGGCGCTTGCGCACCACCGTCTCCCGGTCGAGACGCACCTGCAGCGACCGCTCCACACGGTCCAGCACCCCGTCAAGCGATTCCCGGCGTAGATCAATATCAGGCACAGGCAGCGTCATATGCGGGACCGTAGCAAGCACGCGGCCCCGGTTCCCGAGGCATCCGCCACATCGGTCTGTGCGGCGGCGCCGGCCGGTGGCGCCCGTCATGCGGCCGTCTGTGCGCCCCCGTCCACGCACTCGCCACCCTCCAGGCATGCGACCTGAATACCGCGTGGGTCGGGGACTGCCTCGTCGAACGGGCCTGAACCGCCACAATGGGCGGCATGACCACCCCACCCTTGCGGGAAGCCGCCCGCGTCATTGCCCTTGACGACGCCCAGCGGGTCCTGCTGCTGCACTACCGCGAGGGCGGCGGCTATTGGGCTACTCCCGGCGGCTCCCTGGAGGCAGGGGAGGACCACGCCACCGCCGCGCTGCGAGAACTGAGCGAAGAACTCGGCGTCGACGAGAAGAACGTCGAACTGGGCACGCAGCTCGCACGGCGCAGCCAGGACCACGCAGTCGGCGGGCGGGAAGTCCGGCAGATCGAGCGGTACTTTCTAGCCCACCTCGCGCCCGCGGATGTCGACCCTGCCCGAGCCACTCAGCCCGACAACATCCGGGCCCACCGCTGGTGGACGCTTCAGGAACTGCGGGACACCCCCGAGACGGTCTATCCCCTGGGTCTGTTCGACCTCATCACTGACGTACTCGCCAAAGGGGTGCCCGAGCGGCCCATCGTCCTGCGCTGACCTGCACCGCACGCCTCCTCGGAGCTCCGGGTCACCTTGCCCGGTGGTTGCCATGCCCGGCACCTACGCCACGGTTGCGCTGCCATCCCACTTTCGGCCGTATCCAGACTGGCCCCCTCAGCGTCTTTACATGGTCGACTCGCCCTGCACGCCCGCTATGGTCTCGAATGGTGCTTGGAGCTCCGGTCCGAACGGAACGTGAATCAAGGGGAGTTCGAGTGGATGAGGTGCGGCCCAGTGAGCAGATGCGCAACCTCGGAGTCGTCCAGGTAGGCGCCCCCATCCTTGGTGAGCCAGCACGCCCCTTCAGGCTCCCCGCCGAGCGGGATGCCGCAGAACGGGTCGTGGATAACCTCTTCGCCTCTAGGGAGCGCATCGCCCAGGTTCACACCTTCGCGAAGGGGATGGGAATCGCCGCGCCTCAGATCGGCATCGCCCGCGAAGGCGGCGCATCTCGCCGCCGCCCACACCCAACTGATCCGCGCCCTGACCGCCCACCGCACTCGGAGCCGCATTTCATGAGCACCCCGACCGGCGCTTTCTCCGGCTTTGCCCTGGAGCCCTTTCCTACCATCGCGCGCGGCGATGACCTCTCGGCCGTGATCACGGGCGTCCTGTCCGCCCAGGCAACGGAGTTGCAGGACGGCGACGTGATCGTTGTGGCCTCGAAGGTCGTCTCGATCGCCGAGGGGCGGTTCGTCGATCTCGCGGGCGTGACCCCCAGCTCGGCCGCACTCGACCTGTCCGCGCGCACCGGCAAACCGGCCGAGATCGTGGAGCTGATTCTCAGCGAATCCAACGAGCACTTCGTGGCCGGGGAGCGCGGGCCGATCATCGCCCGACACCACCTCGGGTACCAACTGACGTCGGCCGGCATCGACCGCGCCGGGGCCGACGGCGCATGGTTGCTGCCCAAGGACCCCGATGCGTCCGCCCGCGCGCTGCGCGACGCGATCACGGCATTCTGCGGCGTCACCGTTGCAGTGGTGATCGCTGACTCCGACGGACGCGCGGACCGGCGCGGCGCTACCGTCATCAGCATCGGCGCCGCCGGCATCGCGCCGCTTCGCGTCACCGAGTACGCCGAGCCCGGCGGGAAGACCAAGCGGCAGGAGGAAACCCTGACCGACCTGGTGGCGGCAGCTGCCGGCCTGATCCTCGGCCAGCGCGGACGCGGCGCCCCCGTCGCCGTGCTACGGGGTATCGCCTACGAGCCCAGCGACGAAGGAGTGGCCGCGATGCTCCACAGGGCGCCGTGACGCGGCTGGCTCTGCTCGGGTCGCCCGTCGACGGCGCGCTGTCGCCCGTCCTGCATCGGGCGGCCTACGCCGCGATGGGCCTGCCTTGGACGTACCACGCCATCGAATGCCGCTCCCAGGACCTGCCGCGCTTCCTGGCCTCCCTCGACGATAGCTGGGGCGGCTTCTCGCTGACCATGCCGCTGAAGCGCACCGTTGTCCCCCTTCTGGACGAAGCGTCGGAGACGGTCTGGCGGATCGGCGCGGCGAACACCATCGTCGTGACACCCAGCGGCCGACTCGTCGGGGAGAACACCGACCTGTACGGGATGGTGCAGGCGTTGCGCGAGGCGGGCGTGACCACTGCCTCTGGCGTTACCGTGCTCGGGGCCGGGGCGACGGCACGCACAGCGCTCGCTGCAGCGCGCGAGTTGGGCTGCGATCAGGCCGTCGTGGTAGCCCGCGATACCGGCAGGGCCCGTTCTCTCCTCGGGGGCACGGCCGAACGAATCGGCATCGCAGTCACCTTGGAGCCGTGGGCAGCCGCTGGCCACCACCTAGCCGTTGACCTCGTCGTGTCGGCTCTGCCGCCCCATGTCGCGGATGTCCTCGCACCGCTGTGGACACGAGGCGCCGGCACGCTCATGGATGTCGTCTACCGTCCGTGGCCCAACCGGTTTGCACGTGCCGCTCAGGAAGCCGGGAGGCGCGTGGTGGGAGGGCTGCCGATGCTCGTATACCAAGCCGCACAACAAGTCGTCCTGCAGACGGGACACTCCCCGGCGCCGGTCGCCGACATGCTGCTGGCCGGCCAGTCCCAGATGGACTGAAAGCGCGGGTCCCGTAGCTGATCTCGGACGTGTCTGCGCGACAGACAACGGCCCGTCTGTAGGGTGGATCACGGCGTGTCCCTCCGATGGGAAGCAGGTCGCGGTCGGTGGCTCAGTCTCCCGCCCGACCAGCTTCTGTAGGAACTCGTGGGCGAGGGTAAGGAGCTGTTCCGCCAGTTTCCTCGCTTGGTCCCTGTTCCCTTCGTCGATCAGTTCGCGAACCTCATCAACCAGGTCCCCGACGGTTCGTACGAATCCGTAGGTGCGGCAATGCGCTTTGCGTACCACTCGGCCTGCCAGCTCGGCGATCTGGACAAAGTCTTTGCTGTGGAGGTCCATCAGATCTGGGCGAGCGATCGTCTCGGTGTAGCCGCCCTTTGGCATCTCCATCTGCGGGACTCTGGACGTCACTCCGCATGTACGCAGGAATCCGAGCACAGCACGCTTGGCCTGTAGCGCCTGATGGCCAGTGTCGAATTGCTCGCCGTGGTCATCGAATCGGCCGTCCTTCCCGCTCGCGTTCAAGCTTCAGCTGCTTCCTGGTCGCCTCACGGGCCTTGTCCCGGAAGTAGATCGCCTCCTTGTGCGTGATCGGCGCGTCGTGGAGGTTGTGCGAGCCCCGCAGGAAGTTCTCCGTGCGGTCGGCGATGGAGTACGCCAGCGCCTGCTCGACTACCGCGCTGGTCTGGCGCACCTCGCCCAGCTCGTCGCGCAGCTTGCGCAGCAGCCCGTCCCGCTCGCGTTCAGCGGCCTCGATGTTCGCCAGGCGTGCCACCACGCTGCCCAGCAGCGGGTCGCGGGAGCGGAACAGCTCGACGGCGCGCTCGGTGGCAGGATCGGCATCAAGGTGCAGGTCGAGCTGCGCCAGCAGGAACGCCGTCACCAGCGTGCCCTGGCTCAGCCTCTGGCTGAACTCCCGAGCAGCGCTGTCGCTCACGCCCAGCTCACGGACCGCGGCTGCTCGCAGCTGCTCCCGCAGCGCGTTCATGATGCTCTCGGGCAGCGCCTTGATGTGCGGCTGGCTCTGCGCGCCGGTGAGCCGGAAGCCCGACTGGGGGAGCGTGGCGGTCTCGGCTGTGCTGCCCGATCCGCCCTTCGATGCCGCACTCTGCACGGCGTCCTGATGGTCGGTGAGCTGGAGCGAGCCGGGCGTTACATGCTCGGATTCATCCGATGTGGCGACGACGTCGTGAGAAGTGACTTCCGCCGCGGCAGCGTCCTCGAGGTCCGGCTGTGCCCCGGGAGCCGGAACAACATCAGCCATAGGGCCTGCCGGCGCACCGCCCGGGAGCGCCCCGGCAGTTCCTTCCTGTCCACCGACGTCACCACCACCACGCTGGTTGGATCCGCCGGCCCGCTCGGAGTCCGGCTCCAGGTCCAGGCGATCCTCTTCGGCGTCTTCATCGGGATTAGCCTGCAGACTTTCAACCCCGGGTTGAGAGTCGACGTCGCCGGCCTCGTCAAGCTGCGCCTCCGGCTCGGGCGTTGCCACCTCAGGCTCAGGCTGTGCCGCCTGGGCCTGGACGCGCTTGAGCTCCTCGCTCCCGCCGCGCCGGTAGGCGTCGAGGAAGGACGTGTCCACCTCCATCACCTCGGCGGTGGGTGTGGCCGCTTCCAGCATCTCTGCGAAGTCCCGGCTCATCCGAGCTCGCCGTCCTCGTCATCCAGGAGGTAGTTGTCGCCGCGGGTGAGCCCGATGAGGGAGTCGAAGCCTGTAGTGACGACGCGTTCGAGGTTCGCCGAGTTCTTCGCCAGCGCCGCGACCTGATCGACAAGCTCGTTGAGTCGCGCGATCTCCAGGGTCGGCAGGTCGTAGTCGAGGTTCTCGCGTCGGATCTTCTCGACCACCGCCTCGGCCACGTACTCGTTCACCGAGGAGAACCCGCGCTTGTCAGCCCAGTACTTCGCGTGCTGCTTGTCGTCCGGATCCAGCCGGATGAACATGCCCTGGCGCCCACTACTGCTGCTCTGTGTCGCGCCCGGCGGCTTCTTCTTCGTGCCGCGCACGGGCTGCGTCGTCTTCTCCAACTCCTGTGTGACGGTCATGCGCGGCTTCTCCTTGCCTTATTTGATTGATCTATGAGGCCATCTTATCAATGCTACTTGATAGGCCATCTGCACTCTTTGTGCTTCCGCTCGAATACCAGTAGAGTCGCAGCCGCGCCCAGTCAGTCCCCCCCTGGCGGCGCATCGCCGCAGCAGGTGGCCTTGCTCGATTCCTTTCCTCTCGGGCGGGGTCACCTGCTGCGGACCACACCCGCCTTCGCGTGACGGCGAGAAGAGAAAAGGCTCGGTGCGACACATGGCGCACCGGGCCCTTCGTCTGTCTGATGGACTTCCGCTCAGGGGCCGGGCATGGGAGTCGGCGTCGCATTTGTCGTGCAGTCGACGAGCCCCTGGGTGAACCTCGGCGACTGCCAGATCGCCTTGTCCTTGTCGTTCAGCAGGTGTTCGACGATCGACCCGGTGCCGAGGGGCGCGCCGCCGGCGAAGAAGTGCAGCGCCTCCTGGCTGAAGCCCGCGTTGTATACCAAGGTCGACAGGCACTGGCCCGCTGCCGCGTAGGTCTTCTTCTGGCCCTCGTCCCGGGCGTAGGAGGAGAACATGGAGACCAGGCCCTTGGTGAGCTCGATGGACGAGTTGACCGGCTGATCCGCGCGGACCGGGTAAGCCGGCTTCAGGTTCGGCTTGCCAGCTGCAGGCTTCGCGGCTGCCTTCGGCGGCGCGTAGCCCTGAGTCTTGGGGCTGCTGCCGTTCGGAAGTACGGCCTTGTCGATGCACGCGTCGAAGTCCTCGCGCAGCGACCGCGAGGCCAGGAGCGCGGCGTCGTCCTCGCTCACCTTGTTCAGTCCGTCGATGACTGCACCCATGTCGTCGCTGTCGGCCTTGACGATGTAGGCCAGTGCCTCCTCCGGCATTCCCGCCTTCCGCGCTGCGCTGGCTAGGCAAGCCCCGCCGTCCTTGCTGGAACTCTCAGTGCCTTGGAGGACAAGCTTGTCCAGCGCCTCGCCGAGGGCCATATCGGTGACCTTGACGGTGCTCACGGTCGGACTCGGCGCAGACGGCGCCTGGGTTGTGCTGCCGTCGCCACTGGAGCATCCGGCGAGTAGAACGCCCGCTGCCACAGCGAGTGCTGCGGCCGCGGGCGCAGCCTTCCTCGTCCTCCAGGTCTTCATCGCTTCTCACCTCGCCTCTCCTCGCCTGTTGCTGACCAGTCCGATTGGATCGACTGGTCTCCGAGGGTATCTTATGCGAATGCCTATTGAATGGCAGTCTACGATGAGTCAGGATGTCACGAGATAGAGGACGCGGAGGGTGCGCCGAGCGGGGCTCGGGCGTGCAGGGTGCCTGCTGGTCTGTTTGGCGCTTGGGGATCAACGGAGTTGATCCGGAGGGCTCTGTGACACGTCGTGCGCGTGTCGGCCGCGGGTGGCCCCTTCTCGGGCGGCTGTTCGTGGGCTTCTCGTCTCCTCCTACGAAGGACTGCTCGCCATGACTGCTCTTGCTTCTGCTCGGGCCACCACCGACGTCGATCTGCTGACGCTCACGCTGCACGTGAGCGATGACCAGAAGACCTGGCACCCGATCGTCTTCGAGGGTGAGAGCCCGGCCTACGTCGACAAGCAGGCCACAGCCTGGCTCAAGGAACGGCCGTACCTCTCCGTCGAGATGGACGACTCGACCTGCTACGGCCAGTTCCCTCGGACCTTCAATGCGGTGTTCGCGTCCATCACCCGCGACCAGCAGCTCGTGCAGGTGCACACGCTCTGACGCGCGCCCGCTTCCAGAAGGAGAGCACCGGCCATGACTATGCATGCTGCGCACGTCCCCGCGCCCATGAAGCCCGGTCCGGTCGTCTACACCGACCGGCAGCTCCTACGCGTGCTCATCCGCCTGGCACAGGGGGAGAGCACCCTCGGACGTCGCACGTTCGAGCGGCGCCGCAGGGATGCCGATCCATCAGCTCCGCTCTACGAGCGCCGCTTCGGCAGCTGGAACCGCGCGCTGGAGCTCGCGGGCCTCGACGCGGTCGCACAGCCCCAGCAGCTCCGGACTGCGACGACGAAGTGGACCCAGGAGCAGCTCATTGCCGCGATCCGGCAGTGCCTGCGGGAGACGGGATCCACGACGCTAGCGGCCTACGAGGCCTGGCGCACGGATCCGGCGGACCTGAAGGGTGATGTCCCGCCGGCCACCACCATCCGCTTCCGGATGGGCAGTTGGTCGCGGGCGACAGAGCTGGCTTGCGGCTGAAATCCATCGGCATCTGCGACACCGTTCGATCCCCGAATGCCCGCAACGCGTTCGGCTTCGCTTCCGCAACGCCAAGAACCAACGACTACGGACACGCTGTGCCACCACCCGCCGAGCCCGCGGACACCTCCGCACCGGTCAACTTTGAAGACCCCTCCGAGGACCCCATGACCGTCATCGCCGCACCGATCGCTGACCTCCTCCTGGCCGACGCTGCGTCGGCCGAGATGACCCGTACAGTCACCGCGCCTGAACTGCTCGACGTCACCGCGCAGCTGCCCGAGCTGGAGTGGTGCCCCTTCTGCTCCTACGACGAGACCAGCGAGCCTGGCCTGCCCCGCGACATTGTCAAACGCACCGTCGAACCTGCCCTGCCGCCCGAGGACTGGGACCCGAGCTGGGGCCAGGGCCCGCTGTACGAGGTCACCTACCTCTCCTGCGGCCACACCCTCGCCGAGCTCTGCGAGTCGGCGGCTCCACGCTCCACTCACCGGAAGGACCTTCCCCGTGTACCCCCTGACGCCATTACAGAGCTTGGCGCTCCTCTGCATCGTGCTGGCCATCGTCGCCTGCATCCTCTGGATCGCCCGTGAGATCAGCACCCAGACCCGGACGCCGGCACCGGCCGCGCAGCGCCCGGAGACCGACGGGTCCACACCCATCGTGCACATCGCGGTCCACCGGCCGGACGAGCCCTACGACCACGAGAAGCACGGTCTCTGAAGACCAGCACTCCATTCATCTGACCGCCCTCAACTCCCACGCCTGGGGCTGCGGTCCATCCTCGAAAAGGAAGGAATCCGCACGGCATGACCAATTCCCGACGGAATCGGATCACCACAGTCGAGGGTCGGCAAGGGGCCATGGCGCGCGGCCAGTCGCCGACCCGTCACGAGTCGCACTTGGCGCCGGTGAATCTGACCAAGCCGTACGTCTACGGGCAGAGCGATCCGGCATCCCGGCCGGTGGTGCCGGAGGTCAAGCGGCGTAAGCGGCGCAGCGCTCGGGACGTCGTCAAGTCCGTGCTGTCGCGGGCGACGCGCATGGTCGAGCGGCCCACCGAGCGCTCGGAGGGTGAGCCGATGGTCCGGGAGCAGCTGACGTACGCGCGCATCGTGATCGACGACATGCTCCTCGACCTGGACGCCGGTGATGTGAAGGAGCAAGACGCCCGGTCCCTGCTGCGGACGGTCGAGGACATCTACGGCCAGGTGTCGGGCGTCGAGGTGATCGAGGTCGAAGATGCGAGCGCGTCAGCAAAAGGGCGAGCTTCAGTTCCGAATGAAGGTCCGTGAGTACGAGGGGCGCAATTTCAGTCAGGCATTTGTTGTGCACGTCGATGGAACGCGCACGCCCATCAGTGGGGAGGAATGAACATGGCGAACAAGGAGACCGAGACGGACAACGAGCCGGAGACGTATGTCAGGTATTCGGCGTTCAGCAGGGAGGTTCGGCCGATCGGTGAGCCGATCACTCATGCCGATGACTCAGCAGAAATGCTGGCGGAGAACGGGACGCTGGTGCGGGCCCGGCCGCATTACAACGTGCCGACCAGCCAGAGTTGCCTCACGGTGGTCCGATCGCCGTTCTCCTTTGAGGCGTACGTAAAGCGTGTGATCTGCGACGACATGGTCCTGGTCGAATTCGCCTGGAAAACCGAAAGCGCACCGTGGCAGATGACGGGCGCGTTCAAGCCGAGCGAACTGCACAAGGTGCATTTCTGCGAGTGTGCCGCGTGCAAGGGAAAGAACGGAATTCAGGAAAAGGACGGGGCGTAATTCAATGCCGAAGATTACCGAGCTGGGCATGGATGACGACCTTCCCGGTGCGCGATGGGCCCGCGAGGCGAAGGCGCAGATGATCACGGACGGTGCGGTGCCAGGCATCCACCGGTTCGAGCGGCTGCCGTCCTACGAGGGCTACGCCGGTATGTGCGCGTGCGGGTTCCGGACGCCGCAGCCCTCGTACGAGCACATGGGCGACCTGACCAGGCTCATCTGGGAGCACCTGGAACGGGACGTCTTCCCGCCGGTCGATGAGGCCCTGCTGCTGAAGGAAGCCCAGTTGATCAAGCTCGGCGACCTGATCGGCTACCACCGCCTGGTCGAGGCGACCGAAGAGCACGGCATCCGACACGTGGGCTGGCTCGTCGCCGGGACGCGCGGATCAATGCGCCTTAAGGACGGCGCGGAGTTCGGCGCCTTCCAGGGCTCGTGGATCAAGTTCAGCACCGAGAAGCAGGAGGGCTGAACATGGCAGTCGTCGGCTACACGTATGCACACGACAACCTCTGCCCCTCCTGCACGGTCGGACGGATGCGAGCGAACGGCATCAAGGTCGCCCGCAGCAGTGAGCAGGACGAGGCCATCCGACGGGCCGCCGAGCGGGTCGGAGTCGACTACAGCGACGAGCGTTCCTACGACTCCAGCGACTTCCCGAAGCCGATCACCAGCCAGCAGGCCCGCACGGAGCTGACAGAGCTGCCGGACGGAGAGCGCGGCGAGATCGAGGACGAGAAGTGCGACCGGTGCGGGAAGTGGATGAAGCTCGGGGAGAAGTCGCCGACCGAGGCCGGTCTGACCCGCTGGGTCCGCGACGACTACGAGCTGCCGCAGGCCCTGGCCCGAGAGATCACCAGGAAGTTGCGCGAGTGGGGCCTGTCGCACCCGGAGTTCATCATGGAGGACAACGTCCGCCAGGCCGCCGCGATGTTCCCGCATGACTACGCCACCGTGCACGCCGAGGGCAACCCGCAGCGCATCGTGCTGATGCCCACGCCGCAGTACGACAACGACCCCTGCTTCTACTGCGAACAGCCCTGGGAGAAGCACACGTTAACCTGCACCACCTGCGGCAACCACGTGCCGGCCGATGCGCCGCACGGCCACGAGGTCCAGGTCAAGGGGCAGATCAAGTTCCGTGAGGCCAAGCCCACGACATGAGAGGGAAAACACCCATGCCCGCAGTCTCCGAGCCGTACGACGCCAACGGATCGCACAACGTGCTGACCGGCATGCTGGCAGCGCTCCGCAGCACTCAAGGCCGAGGCGTGAAGCTGACGCCGGTTCAGAGCGGGTTCCTGGAGCACTTCGGTGCGATCGACAAGGCGGCCCGCGAGGGCGGCCGACTCCCGGACGCCTGGCACGCCAAGCCCGGCATGCAGACGGACCACCCGCACATGACTGTGCTCGTCTGCGAGGGGGACCGGGTGATCTCCGAGGCGAACCGCAACATTCTCAAGGTCAAGTGCGGGGAGCTGCGGTCGGCGCTCGAAGCGTGGAAGCAGCTCAAGGCGGAGGGCGACAGCCCGCGCGCCGAACGCGAGGAACTGGAGCGAGCGGCCGGCGAAGCAGAGAACGTCGCCAAACACCTTCAGATCCTCGGCGTTCTCGACGGGGTCTTCGAAGGCTGGGAGATCTGACCGTGATTCTTCTGATGGGTCGCTGGGACCACGGCGGCAATCTCATCATCGAGTCGTCGGACGAGTTCCCCGACGACATGCTGGAAGAAACCATCACCGCCCTGGTCGACGAGCAGGACGACGAAGACAGCATGGCGTGGGCCGCCTCTTTCCTGGTCGACGACCACAAACGCGCGCTGCAAGAGGCGTACGAGACGTGCGTCAAGGACGAGGGCATGCAAATCATCGACGACGTTTGGGGCGTTCTGGTCGACGCCTAAATGTCGGGCCCGGCCGACGAGCAGCGAAACCCCCTCCTCCCCTATGCGGCATTCGGCGGGTTCGATTCCCGCACCGGGCACCAATCCAAAGTTGCTTCGCAAGTGAGGAGTTCAGCATGCCCGAAATCAGGGCCAGCCAGGTCGGCTTGGAGACCGCGCACTACCTGCTGCCATGCGGCTGCAAGATCTACGTCTACTTTCCCGGCGGAACCATCCATCTTCAGGGCAACACCGTCAGGCAGTGCGATGAGCTGCGTCGCCTTTGGTCCGCGTACTGGGGGGCCTGCGGCAATGGCCACAACTGGACCTCCATGAACCGGTACTTGGCCTGCCTTCGGCACATCGGGGCATGGCAGGGCCGCATCGCCTGGTGCGAGACCGAGCGCGACCGCTACCCGAAGCCGGCAGAAAGCAACGACTACCCGGCTGAGAAGGAGGAACCGCATGCGCCTGTCGCTTCCTGAAATCCGGATCCGTATCCAGCACCCGGATGAGCCGGACGCATATCCGTGGTGGGAGTTCGACATAATTCGGCTCTGATATTCGAGGAGTAGGTGTGGCGGAATTCGAGTACGAGGACATCACGGTCGACGCGGAGTTCCCGACGTTCCGGGTGTGGCACAAGGCCGGGTGGGGACTGGACCTCCTCGGCGTGGTTCGGAACACCAAAAACAGCCTGGCGAAGAAGCGGTTCCCGGACTCGCCGCTGCTGTGGACGGCGGCCCTCGCGATCGAGGCCGACCCCCAGACGTGGGACAAGAAGGCCACCAGCTCCGTCTACACCCAGCGCGAGGGTGCGATGTGGCTGCTGGGGTGCCGCGACGCGATCACCAAGCCGAAGAACGACGCGGCGAGGGCCATGCTGGAAGAGGACCGCAGGCGCAGCGCCGCCGACAACGTGTGCCCGGTGTGCGGGGGCAAGGTGTCCTCCGAGTTCATCAACGGCAACACGACCAAGTGCGAGTCCTGCAAGGCGGAGCTGTACCGCACGGAGGCCGACCGCACTCCTTTCCAGAAGCCGCTGTGGAAGCAGGCCGGCAAGTAGCAGCAGTACGTGCAGATGGGGCCCGGCGATTCCGTCGGGCCCTTTCGATTTCTACGGAAGGGTGGCCCCCGCGCCGTCCACACGGATGAGGATCTTCGCGGTGGAGGCGCCGGGGATCTGGGCCAGCGCGTCACTCAGCACCGTCAGGTGGTCGGCCACCGTGTTCGAGCCGGCGCTGCCGGTCCGCAGCAGCATCGCCAGGCACTCGTGCGTGTTCGCGCACCACGCGGCCAGTGGATGGAGGCCGAAACTCTACCAGGTCGCGGAGGCGCCCTCCTTCTTCGAGGCAGCGGTGATGATGGTGGCATCCATGTCGATCACGATCCACCGGTGCAGCACCTTCCCGGCGACGGTCAGCCAGGGAAAGCCGCCGGGCCGCAGGTGAAGCAGCGTCCACACCCGGCCGCGCACCCTCACCCGCACCCGGGCCAGCGCGGCCAGCGTACCATCGTCCAGGCCGGCGAGCGTGCGGCGCATCGTGGAGTCCGACACCGCCGGTCCGAACAGCCGCTGGTGGTGGGCTTGCAGGGCCTCGGCCTCGCTCAGGTTCCGCGCCCCCAGCACGATCGCGACCGCGAGTTGGACCAGCACCGCACCTCGGTCACGCCAGCCGTGGCTACCCGCGTCAGCGCAGCCGTCAGCCCCGTACGGTCCGCCAGCCGGCGCAGCAGCACCGCCCCCGCATGCCCGATCAGCCCCTTCCCATCGGCAGCCACGGACAACCGCCGGTCCCACCCTGTGGGCTCGCTCACCGGATTGGTGCCCTGACTCTCGCAGCGGATACGACCTCGACACTCGCATCCTTGCAGGCCAGCGGCACCTTTCTGCTATCGGGGCGTCAGCTCACCCAATTCCGCTGAATACCCAGGGTGGAGATGAGGTTTCCCACCGGGGACTGGGCCACCAAGGTGGAGAAGATCAACTTCGCGGTCCCGCCGGACGTCGTGGGCGAGTACCCGCACTTCGAGGAGGTCGCCGACGAGCAGACGCGGTTCTGGGCCGCGGACATGTGGGGCGCCACGCTCGAAGTGCCGGCGGGGGCGAAGGCCCGGTTCGGCGGGCCCATGACCCCGTGCACGGTGGTCGAGACCGAGACCGAGACCGAGCCCTACGACCTCGGCCTTCGACACGCCGGCTACGTCATCGTCCGCGACACGAGCGGTGAGCGGCGTCGCGTCTCGGCGGAGAAGATCTCGGTCGAGCCCGACGAGGCGTGATCCACATTCGACTGTCCGAGCCTCCGTGCCTGATGTGCGGGGGCTCCGTCGTGATTGGAACGAACAGAATGCAGACGGACAACACCTACACCTACGCGGGGCGCCCGGTCGTACACCGAACCCCGATGCCGGATGGACGGATGTTGATCATCGCGGTCGGCACCGGTCTCCTGGACCCCTGGACGACCGGCTTCCTCGGCGAGGACAACGGCAAATACTTCACCACCGACAGGGCCGCATGGAGGGACTACGCGAAGCGCATGGCCGAGGGCCTGGGGCTCATCGTCGCCCCCGGGGGCTCCGTGGTGCTCACCCCCGGGCACATCGAGCAGGTGCAGGCGCAGGTGACGAAGCTGGCGAAAGCGCACGACGACTTCGAGAAGATGCTCGGGACCGACAACTGCGACGCCGACAGGCGCCTGTCGGCCGAGGACGGCATCGCCGAGGAAGCCATGGGGATGGCCGACCTGCTGCGGGACCTCGGGCTCTACAAGCCCGCCGAGCCCAAGGACGAGCCCGACATCGAGGCGATCGAGCCGCGGCAGTACACCGCCGCCGCGTTCGTCGAGGACGTTACCGGCGGCTCGAACTGGAACAAGTGAGGTAGGCCATGCAGAACCGAGTGAAACTCCCCTGCGGCCTGACCACGGGTTCGGGACCGGCGTACAACAGTCGAGGCACGCTCGTGACGTGCAGCGACGTGTTCTGTGACGACGAGCCCACACATGTGATGGAGCACCTCTCGTGGGAGGGCGAGGTCATCCGCTGGGGCGCATACTGCGAGCTGTACCTGATCAAGCGCATCGCCCCCGCGGCCGAGGTCGAGGCTGCCCTGGAGTACGGCGTTAGGCGCCAGGGTGAGAGCTTCGACACCACGCGACTGCCGTTGTCGGACAAGGACTGGCGGTACCGCGGGTTCACCGACGAGGAGCGGGCCGAGATCGAGCAGATCAAGGCCGGGGAGCTGGTGGAGACGTACATCAGCCCCGGCGTCTTCGAGTGGCGCGAGCCCGACAGCGAGGACGAGGGGGGCAGCAACTGATGACCGAGCCGTACTTCGACTGGTTCGAGGACCTGGCGTCCGAGCGGAAGCTGGAGCGCCAGGTCCTTCTCGTTGCGGGCGCCCACCGGGATTCCCGCGTCGAGTCCGACACATCGCGCAAGATCCTGCGCCGTGAGCACACCAACCCGATCGCCAAGCTGGTGGACACCACCTGGGACCTCCAGCGCCGTGGTCTGCTCCACATCGCCCCGGAATCTGACGACGCGATCGGCGGCCCGTGCACCTACACACCGACGCTGGCTGGCAGCGCGTTGGCCGGCGAGATCCGGGAGCAGGCCCTGGCCTACAGCGATCACTGGCTCAAGCAGCGGCTCTACCCGCAGGTCGAGGTGGTCGACAACACCGAGGGCAACGGCACCCGGACGGTGTCCTTCCAGTTCCACAACCTGGTGAACGAGTCGAGCTCCCGCCCGTTCGCGACGTGGACGCGCGGCGAGCACTACGTGCGCTTGTGGAGTGCGGAGGGAACGTTCCGCGACGTGATCGGGTGGACACCGCAGCGGCTGGTGTCCTCCGAGTCGGTGCAGGAACTCGCGGGTGTTTGGGGGCCGGTTGGCCTCCGCATCCACCAGCACCGCATCTACCCCAGCGCGGAGGCGTGATGCTCGCTGAGAACATCGAGTTCATCGACGCCACCAACAGCTACACGTCCGGTTTCCTCGTCGTCGGCGTCGCCGACCACGACGAGGTCCACGGATACGTGTGCGAACACCGGCTCGCGGACGGCACCACAACGTGGGTGGCCCAGCAGGACAGAGGCGACAGCGCTTCCCGCAACCCCAGGTTCCAGTCCAAGGAATGGGCTGGGCAGTTCCTCTACGACCACGAGTGGCCGACGTACATCCGTCGCGGCTGACGGTGGCGCCCCGTACGCACGGTGAACGTGGGTGCGGTTCCGGTTCGATCCCGGAACGGGGCACGCAGGTATTCGAATTCAATAGAGGAGGGGAATTGGGGTACAACGAGGCACAGCGCGCGAACCTGTGTATCGCGTATGCGCGAGAGCAGCTCGCCGCCGCCCGAAACTGCCGCCTGGCAGGTAATCCGACCGGCGGATGGCAGCCCGCCATGGGGCTCGCCAAAAATTTCCGCGAGCGCGCCGCAGAACTGCGGTGCATCGCGAAGTCCAAGGGCCAGGCAGTGCGGCCAGGGAAGTACACCCACTGCACGAAGTGCGGCGGCGATCTGGTCGTCCCCTCCCACGTCTACGCGGGCGGCTACCCCTGGTGCGACGAGTGCGTGGTCGAGCACGGGGTGGACGGGCTGCGCTGGCCCGGGTTCCCGCTGATCCGTATCCGCCTCGACGAGAACGGCGAGCCCGTCCACCAGGCGTGGCAAGCGTGGGACAAGACCTGGGCGCCGATTCCGGGGTTTGCTTCGGCCGGCCGGATCTTCATGGCCAAGCCGTACTCGGAGGGCGGCCACCCTCAGGTCATCACCGAGAAGCAGTTCCGGAACTCCTGCGTCGAGGACACGTACGACGGCTACCTTCGCCGTGCCTTCGACGTCGAGGGTCCGAACGGAGAGACCGTTCACGTCATCACGTGCACCGGCGTGAGCACCGGCAAGATCCTGCGTATCTACTGGAAGGAAGCGGAGAAGTGAGCCCGGCTCGAACGGTTGAAGTGGTCTGGTACTACCGGGACCCGCGCGGCGGCCCGGGGCAGGACGAGACCGCGGAGCGCAAGACGGACGTGGTCCTGCTGGAGAAGTACGCCGACGAGCACAACATGTCACTGGACGTGTTCGGCGAGGTCCGTCGCTCCCTGGCCGTGAAGTACTTCGGAGAGAGCCTCAAGGGCAACAACATCTTCGCCGACAGCGTCACGAGCGTCTGCAACTGCGAGTCGACCGAGGCGTGCGAGTACGCCGAGTTCGACGGCCGCCGGTTCAGCCTCAGCGACGGCTCGCGTATCGGCAGCATGACGATCCGCGAGAACGTGCCGAACCCGCGCGAGGGCCACCCGAACTCCAGGCTCGGAGTGGAGAACGTCAAGAAGCAGTGGGCCGAGCTGACGCTGGCCGCGATCATCGAGCAGGAGGGGCACCGGTGAGCGACGTGCAGGAGCACCTGGCGAAGATGCTGCCGATCGTCGGCATCGAGAAGATCACCGCGCGGAACATCGAGAAGGTGTGGGTCCGCATCCGGATGTGGGAGGTCGCCGTCCGGTGCTCCCGCTGGGACGCTGACGCCGACGAGCAGCGGTTCACAAGGCCTGAGGAAGTCCGAGAGAACGTCGGCGTGGCCGCGGCCGACGGTACGAAGAAGCTGACGGACGTACAGTTCGACAGGCAGCTCGCCCACAACGTTCGGGTCGAGGCCGAGAAGTCGTACGCGTCCCTCACCCGCTTCATCTGAACGGCCGCGATGAACGAGCTGTACGACGAGAAGGACCTGGCAGGACGCCTGCCAGGCTGCGGAGGAGAGAGACTTCGGCGGCATCGACGCCCGAGAGCAGGCCGGCGGCGAACTCGCCGCCGCCGTTGCCGGGTTCTACACCCACGACAAGGTAGGCCAGGACGAAGAGGTGCTGTGGCCGCGGTGAAGGCCGCCGGCCAGCTCTGGGCCCGCTGGGACCCCGAGCTGTTCGAGGAACTGCTCGCCTCCTGCGAGAACCTGGCGGAGGACAACCTGGAGAAGCTGATCGAGCAGCGCTTCCGGGAGATATACGACGGCTTCCCGATCGAGCACGTGAATGACGTCGAGAAGCTCTTCAAGGAGTACGTGCTCAGGGAGGACGAGGTCTTCGTCCAGGAGAACGGGTGCGTGTTCATCTTCAAGAGGAACCCCTGACCAATGAAGATTGCCGTTGTCAGCTCGGACGCGCTGCTCACCACGCCGTGGAGCAGCCTCCATCACATGCCGCTTCCCGCACCGAGCGACTTGGCCCAGGATCTCGTGCGGTCCTACCGCCTGCTCAAACGACTACAGCAGGCGCACCAGGCAGAAGGCAGCGCAGAAGAGTGGCAGTCCGCAATGAGGATCATCACGGACGCAGCTGCGGCGCGGGCCAGGACCAGCTCCAGCTATATCGAGAAGATCCGGCAGCTCGCTGCCGACAAGACGTACCTGATCGACAACGGGCTCTGTCACGAAGAACAGTAGACCCAAGGACACCACAACAACTCAGCGGCTCACCAATTCGGGTGGGCTGCTTTTGCTTTCCCAGGAGAGAACTCATGCCCACGAAGCTCGAACCGAACATGACCCTGACCTATCTCGGTGAGTCCGGCAGGCGCGTCCTGCGGCCCGGCGACGCCTTCTACGTCAGCGGCACGCTGTTCACCTTCCTCGGCATCGAAGGGGAGCAGCTCCACCTGCGTGACCGAGTTGGCGAGTTCGTCAAGGAGATCAAGCCCCGTGTCTGACGACTTCAAGAAGATGAGCACGTACGAGCTGGCGCTCCACATCAGCACCCAGACCTCCGGCGACGAGGACGGCGTCGGAGCCTGGGATGACCCCGCCGTGGCGATGCGCCTGGCTGAACTGGTCCTGGCCGAGAAGCGCCGCGTCCCGGAGCACCCGAAGTACGACGAGGACGGCGAGCAGATCGCCCTTGCCGACGGGACGCCCTGGCACCCGCACTATGAGGGCGCGATTATGTTCGCGAACTTCACGGTCACGCCGGTGCCCGGCAACGACAACCGGTGGACGGTGCACTTCGACACCCACGGTGTGGGCCGCGTCGCCGGCACGATCCTGCGGACTGCGGACGGCATGTTCAACGGCGAGACGACCGGAACGAACGGCAGCCAGATCGCCCCGGCCCTGGACCTGGACATGGCGCTGTTCCGCGTGATGGCGCTGTTCACCCCGTACCGCGGCGTCTAGCCCACCAGGGCGACAACACATAGGCACGCCTTTCGCCTCGCCTTTTTGGCGTAACGATTCACTGGCCGATAGCCCCTCGCGCTGGGGCTGTCGGCCGTTTTCATTTCCGAGGGGAAAACGATGTCCGACTACCAGAAGCTCGCCTGTGGGCGGCAGCTCCGCGACGACCACGGCCAGATCTACACCTGTGACGGCACGATCGAGGTCCGCGTTCCGCTGTACTTCGACGTCCTCACCAAGAAGTACGAGCCCCACACGCTGGCCCTGACCGGCGTCGGAATCCACGAGGACAGCGTCGAGATCGTCGCGAACTGCTCCAACTGCGGCGGCGCCCCAGCCCGCGTCATGTACCCGTCGATCTTCCGTGCCGTCGAGGCGATGGCCGAGAAGCCGGAAACCTACCTGCGGCGCCCGCGCATCGACGTCATCACCTACGTCGACTCCGACGGTAACCCCGACACCGCCACCTTCATCGACGGCATCCGGACCGACGCACTGCTGCGGCACAACATCCATCACCACATCATCGACGGCGGCCGGTCCGGTGAAGACCACGCCTGGGCCTGCTCGATGTATGAGCACTCCACCGACCCGCGCTTCCCCGAGCAGATCCGCGCCGCGTTCGCCGAGGCCCTCCAGGGCAGCAGCCACCACTGCAAGGACCACTGCGACTCCTGCGAGAACTGCGGCGACGAGCCCTGCCCCTTGATCACCTCCGCCAACCACGACGAGAACGAGGAGACTTCCAAGTGAACGACAACCTGATCAGCCTCACCGAGCTCCGCGCCGCCCAGAACAAGAGCCTGGAACGCCTCGGTCTCGACCCGGTTTCGGACAGCGAGTTCGACGCCATGCGTTACAAGACCGGCGAGGACTTCATGACCGAGTACCGCTACGACCGGCGCGGCACGACCGTGTCGGTCGTGGGCACCGTCACCGAGTGGATCCGCGTCGGAAAGTCCGTCGAGGCGACCAAGCACGAGGTCCGGGTCGGCGGCGCGCAGCCGGTCACCTACCACGTCATCGAAATGCCTAGGGGCACCTACGACGGCGCGGACTGCCGCGTCACGCTGGACGGCAAGTTCATCGCCCACGCCGCGACGCTTGCACGGGCGCTCTATCTCATCCAGCGGCACTTCGTATACGGCACGGTCGACTACCACGAGATCATGGACCGGGCGATGTTCCTGGAGCACACGGGAGACGGCCTCGACATCCTGGTGAACGAAGGCCCCGACTTCGACCTCGACCGGTACTCCGCCGACGGCTCGTTCATGTTCACGTACATCAACGACTACGACCCGTGCAGCGGCGAGTACTGCTACCTCGTCAACGACAACGAGGCCATGGCGACCGCGAACTGGGCCTTCGTCGACGGCACCCAGGAAGACCCGGCCGACTGGCGGATCAAGTCGATCGACTACCACTCCGGCGAGCCGGCCGTCACCTACTGCTTCAACGACGCCCGCGTGCCGAACACCCAGGACATCAGGATCGCCACACCTGCCGGCGTGGTGACCCCCGAACTGCCCCATCCGTTCCGTGCGACGTTCGAACAGATCGCCGCGATCGACTGGGACAACGTACCCGTGGACGGTGACGACCACCGCGATGCGCGCGCACTCGCCGGACGTATCCGCGACTTCAACGAGTACTACGCCCCCGAGAACACCCACCTGCGCTCCATCGTCCAGGGCTGGCTCACCAACTACTCCGCCGCCCACACCTACCGCGAGGAGAACTGACCATGCCCCGCTACACCCTCACCGAGCACGAGACCCTGGACCACTTCGTCGTCGCCGTCGCGGTCGCCCCGAAGCTGCTGGCCAGGGCCAAGCAGCATATGGGCGTGATCTTCGACGACTATGCGAAGGCCGACACCGCCGCGACCGAGATCAACGACTGGGCCTGCGTCCAAAACGAAGGCGTCGAGCCGGTGTACCCGAACCGCGTCGCGCACCTGACCGGCTTCTCCTCGAAGTGCCGGGTCGACGGACGCCGTCTCTACATTCCGACCACCACTTCCGACACCGCGATCAAGGGAGAGCTGACCGGGCAGGAGCCGAAGTTCACCCCGCCCTACGGTGGCGCCATCAACCACGTCACCGATCCCGCCGAGCATCACGGCTACCTGCACATGGTCGCCTGGGCCGTAGAGATCGGGTCCCACGCCGAGTACATCAAGGATCGGTGCGCGAAGGCGAAGGCCGCGGGCGCCCCGCTGGACACCCTGTACGAGCGTTCGGGTCCCTGCGGGGTCGGTACCGGAGAGTGGGTGCGGTTCAGCGACATCGACATCACCGGCCACGACGCGGCCCGCGGGTTGGTACGCATCGAGCAGTACGTGCGGGAGCTGGTGCGCTACCAGCACGCCGTTGCTCAGTACCGTAAGTGGCGCAGGACGGCGCCGCCGCTCAAGACGTTCACGGTCACGATCACGGCTCCGATCACCACGACCGTCCGTGCGCTGGACGAGGAGGACGCGCGCCGGACGGCGATGGCTGGCTGGGCGCCGAGCCCGGACGGAACCGCAACGGCCCGCTTGACTGGACCGCCCGGATCGTGGGTCGCGAAGTTCAACGGCACCCCCAGCGTCAAGGAGGTCCGGCGATGAACTCGATCGAGCTGCGCGCGCTGATGCACAAGGACCTGAACGCGCAGGCCGGCACGCAGTGCAGAGACATCCTGACCGTCGAACCGATCCCGCCGGTGCCAGGCGAGCCGGTGCGCCTGCGGGTGCAGGCGTCGGACCCGATGGGCGCGATCCGCACCTGATCGAGATCATCCTCCTGCTTCCGTCCCCCCGGCCGATGTGGACGGGGGACTTCGGCGCCTACGGTGCCGGGCGCGCCCGGGTGCTGGCTGCCGCCGGTGTCACCGTCGTGGACGTGACCGTCCGGACCGGACCGCATGACGCGGCGGTTGAAGGGTAAGTCCGACCCGATCGACGCCTACGCCGCCGCGACGGCCGTGCTGTCCGGCTGGCCACCGGCGCACCGAAGAGCCGGGACGGCGTGGTCGAGGCGGTGCGGGCGCTGTGGACCGCCCGCCGCCACCAGGCCCTGGACGACGAGATCGGCCCGCTGGTCAAGCAGGCGGCCCCCACGCTGCTGGAGCTGTTCGGCGTCAGCCCCGAGATTGCCGGCCAGCTGCTGACCTCGGCCGGGGACAACCCCGAACACATGTGGTTCGAGAGGGCGTTCGTGCACCTCGCCGGTGTCGCTCCGATCCCGGCCTCCTCCGGCCGTACCCACCGCCACCGCCTCAACCGCGGCGGTGACCGGGCCGCGAACAACGCGCTGCACACCATCGTGCTGGTCCGGATGCGCTTTGACGAGCGCACCCGCGCCTACGTCGAACGCCGCATCAAGGAAGGGCTGTCCAAGAAGGACATCATGCGCTGCCTCGAGCGACTCGTCGCCCGTGAGGTCTACCGCGCCCTGACCAGCACACCGGCCACGCACATCACTCAAAACGACCTCGCTCCAGATGCTTGACAGCTCTAGGGGCATCCTGAGAACGGAAAAGAAAATCCGATGAGCACCGAGCTGTATGACGGGCTGCGGCTGACCGCGCACGCGCCCGACCTCTTCGAACTCACCCGCGTGATCTCCAAGCGCATGCGTGAGGTCTTCCGCGAGCTGGCTGTGCCCGTCATCGCCAGGAACGTCGCCCGCGTCGTCGATGACACCGAGGTGCGCGAACGCGACATGGGCGGCCCCCTGCACAACTACACCGTCTACCGGGCCCGGAAGCTCTGGCTCGACGAGCAGGCCGGGCTCGATGACCGCATGACGTTCCACGACCCGCTGCGTTTCAGCATCGTCTTCGGCCAGGTCGACGACGACTACGGCACGCGCCGGCTGGCGTACCCCTTCGCCGGGAACCGCGCGTACACCGACGCGCTCATGGCTCTCGAAGCCGACGGCCGGCCCTTCTTCGTCGACTACCACTACCAGAACCAGGCTGACCGACCGAAGGAGATCCGGAAGGACGAGTGGAAGCGCCGGCGCGACGACTGGAACCGTCTGTTCGACGCCGACGACCGCGAGACGGACGGCACCTTAGGGCATCTCCCCGGCTGGCAGCTCCCGGACAGCATCGAGGGCGTCTTCGACGTGGTGCTGCTCGGATACAAGGACACCACCATCGATCTGAACGCGCACTGCACCATCGAGCACCGCATGCGCCGGGCACTCAACCGGGCGGTGACCCTCGACCTGGACCTCGACGAGGTCAACGGCATCAGCAGAGTGCTGACCCGCAACAGGCGTATCGAGCGCGCGATCGAGCTCTACCTGAGCACTGCCGACGGAGCAGCGATGCTCCGACCTGAAGCGTTGCCGGATGCCCGAGACCTCGACATCGCAGTCAGCGAGCTGCCGCCGGTCTATGAGCCTCCAGCTGAAGCCGTTGCCCGGATCAGCGAGCTGTATCGCGAACAGGTTCCGGTCGGTGACTGATCTGGATCGACGTAGTCGATCCGGAAGTAGATCTGCAGAGGCATCGGCATCCCCCTCGCCCACGGGCGCGATCGCTTCGTGGGTTCGAATCCCACCGCTGTGCCGGAGCTCATGAGGTCGGTTGTCTTCCTGCCGCTACGAGCTCAACGCCGGCGCCGCCGCAGTCGCTCACCTCACCGGACAGATCGCCTTCTGAACCAGGAGCACGTCATGTTCCGCATCATCCGCACCCGCACCAACCGGCAGCTCAACACCGCGATCCAGGAGTTGCACGACCGTGCTGAGTCCGAGCGACGCTGGCGCCTGACGACCGAGCAGCGCATCGAGCGGGCCCTGGCGCTGCTGGAGGGTCAGGACACCGACCTGGCCGCCCGGCTGCGCGCCGTACTCCAGGGGGACTAGCCGTGACCGCGAACCGCCACCAGCCTGCCGCCCCCGCCGTATCGCTCGTGCTTCAGGCCCACGGAGCATGCGAAGGCGGAGGAGGCATCAGCTGATCGCGCCCATCGGAGTCCACAATCCACATCACGAGAAGAGAGACCACCATGGCTGAGTCCACGACGACCGTGAAGCACGACGTCACCGTCGACTTCGGCTGCATCGAGCTGACCGGAGCGCTCGTGCACGACGACGAGAACCGTGTGCTGGAGCTCGAAAACGCCGAGGGCCCCGCCGAGCCCATCTCGATCAGCCTGCAGGGTTACGGTCTCACGCCCGAGCCCGGGAACGTCTTCATCAAGGACTGGTCCGAGCACTCGGGCTTGACGGCTCGCCTGGCGCAGGCAGGTCTGGTGACACCCGTGCACGCACTCACCGTTGGGCCTTACCGCTCGACGGCCTACGAAGTGCAGGTGACGCTGTGAGGACTCCCGCCCCTGAGTTCCTCCGGAACCTGTCAAAGCGATCAAGGCAGGTAGATCGTTCTAACGCTGTGCTGGGATCAGCGGGCCGTCTGGTGCCGGCTGGTTGATCCAGGCCGCTGCGGGGAGCTTGGGAGGCTCGGGTGGTTTGCGGACGAAGCGTTCGGGGTGCTTCGCGTAGACCGCCTGGAGGACGTCGGCACGCATGTCGCGGAGCTGCTCGGCGAGACCGAAGTGCACGTCGTAGGGCGTGTGCAGGCCGATCCCGGAGTGCCGATGCTCCTCGTTGTACCAGGTGAAGAACTGGGTGCACCACGCCCGGGCGTCCTCGAGGGATCCGAAACGCTCGGGAAAGTCGTGCCGGTATTTCAGGGTCTTGTACTGGCTCTCGCTGTACGGGTTGTCGTTCGACGTCTTCGGCCGCGAATGCGACTTGGTGACGCCGAGACCGGCCATCATCTGGGCAACGTTCTGCGCGACCATCGGGGACCCGCGGTCCGAGTGGATCGTCAACTGCCCTGGTTCGATGCCGTACTTGGCGATCGACTCGGACAGGAACCGCTCGGCGAGGTCCTTGTTCTCGTGGGCGGCGATCATCCAGCCGACCGTGTAGCGGCTGAAGATGTCGATGATCGTGTAGAGGCAGTAGTAGACGCCCTTGACCGGCCCCTTCAGCTTCGTGATGTCCCAACTCCATACCCGGTTCGGGCCCTCGGCGACCAGCTCGGGAACGGTCCGGGGTGGGTGGACGGCCTGGCGGCGGCGTTCACGGACCTCGCCGTGCCGTCGCAGGAGCCGGTACATCGTCGACTCCGAGCACAGGTAGACACCCCGGTCCAGGAGCACCGCGTAGATCTCTGCGGGTGCCATGTCGGCGAACTCCGGGGAATGGAGCACGTCCAGGACCCGTATCTCCTCCTCAGGTGTGAGAGCGCGGGCATGTCGGCGCCGTTCTGGCCGCGGCTTGACCGGGGCGGGGCTTCGGCGGTGTCGGCGGTAGTAGGTGGCACGGCTCACGCCGAGAGCGGCGCATGCCTGGACGCGTCCGACCAGCCCGGTGAGCTCTTCAAGAGCCTGGTTGCGGGCGGTGTCGAACGCCACGGCCGCGAGCTGGGCTTCGGTCACTGGTTCTTCTCGCCGTTCCGGGTCGGGGCGCTGTCCGTGGCGAACTGGTCGAGCAGCGCGGAGAGTTTTCCCTGGACCTCGATGACGGTGCGGGCCTTGGCGAGGTCGGCTTCCAGGCGGGCTTTCTCCGCCTTGAGCTTCTCGATCTCCTTGTCCCTGGGGTCCGCCTTCGGCCGTCCGGCCGACGCGGCGAGCGCGTCCAGGGCACCCTTGTCCCGCTGCTGCCGCCACATCGTGATCAGCGACGAGTACAGGCCCTCTCGCCGCAGCAGAGCGCCCTTGCCCTTCTTGTCCAACGTCTCGTACTCCGCGAGGATCCTCGCCTTGTACTCCGCGGTATACCGGCGCGGACCGGTCGAACGGGCTTCTACCTGCGGATCAGGGGTCCCGTGGTCATTCGTGCTGGCCACCCGGGCACTACTCCTTCTCCGCCCTCGACTCAATGAATCATCCAGTATGCCTGACTCGATCTACTTTGACAGAGAGGGTGGCGGCGGGCTGGGTCTCGTCGAAGCAGTGGGCGGCGGTGAGGAACCCGGTGGGTGCGTTCGGGATGTTGTTGATGCGTACCGCAAAGCCCATGGTGCACGGAGTCCCGCCCTTTCGATTGATGCGTGAGCCGCCGGAGACGTCTGTATGGTCACTGAGTTGGCCGCCTACGTGGTTTTCCACCTTCAAGGCGGCGCCCAGATCCGGCAGCCTCACGCTCTTGTCGCTGAACACGTCCATCACCAGGGTGTTCGTGTTCGGGTTCACGCCGA
>CBFHCJ010000007.1:0-35822 GCA_965654005.1 uncultured Streptomyces sp.
GGCCCACCGGGAACTGGCCGGCGACCGCCCAGGCGCGACCGCGCTGTACGACAGCCTGCTGTCGGCCGCCGCCCCGCTGGAGAACCCCCACCTCGTAAGAGCCCTGAAGGCGTCGAACCTCTGGGAGTACGACCACGAGGCGGAGGCCCGGGCGATCATCGACGGAGTCCGCGCGGCCTCCCCCAGGCACCCGGCGCCCTGGCTGATCGTCGCCGAGTCCCTGGAGTCGCACGACGAGCTGGAGGCGGCGGAGGAGACGTTCGCGCAGGGCCTGAGCCTCCTGATCGGCGACGCCGAGGAGCCCCCGCCCTCCACCCACCCCCTTCTCTACGGCCGCCACCGGGTCCGCCGCATGCTGGGCGCGGCCCACGACGAGTGGGACATGCTGGCGGACACCCTCCACTCCTCGTCCATCTCCCTGGACGAACTCCACGACCCCAAGCGCATCTGGTCCCTGGGCTCGGACAACCCGGCGGAACTGACGGCGGAGATCTCGCGGCTGCGAGCGGAGCTGGGCTCGTATCGGGAGGCCCTGTCCCGCCCGTTCCCGGTGGCGGTGCTGCACTGGTCGGCGGGTGAGCTGGCGGAGCTGCTCTCCGCATACCCGGTGCTGGCGGTGGAGTACCCCTCCCACGAGGAGCACCTGGCGACCATAGAGGCGTCGCTCCGGGAGCTCTCGGCGTCGGGCACCCCGAACCTGGGCATCGTGACGGGCACGGTCCCGTCGTACGAGGCCTTCGCGGCTTCGGAGGGCACGCCTCCGGCCGATGCGACGCTGCTGCCGCAGTACGCGACGACGTTGGCTGCGCGGGGGCGGGCTGTGGCTTGGCCGCCGGAGCGGGGGACCGGGTGTTGGTGTGGGACGGGGCAGGCGTACGAGGAGTGCCACGGGGTCTAGGGTCAAGGATCCGAGGCCCCCTTCACGGTCCATTGGCCCGACCCCTGGGTACCCGATGCCGGACGACCCCCGCCCGCTGACTACTGATCGCTCCGAGTGACCGCCGGCTATTGGTGGATCCGGGCCGGCTCCGAGGCCTCCGACCAGGCACTTCAGGACCCGGGGTCACTCCGGGGTCGGGAGCGGAATCGACTCTGCCAGGCACGGGGCCGTCCTATGGGGCGGCCCTGCGGGGTCTGGCCTCGGTTCCAGAGCGGCGGGCGGGGGATGGCGTCTCAGTGGGTACCGCTCGGGTTGCTGGTGGGCTTCCAGCGGTGTTCGACCTTGGCGAGTCGCCAGTAGCCGATGGCGCAGGCCCACACGACGACGAAGAGGCCGACGATGACGAAGCCGACGTTGTTGAGGTCGATGCCGGAGATCCAGTCGGTGACCGGGTCGGTGAGGTTCAACTGGTCGTGCAGGATGCCGATGAGCTCGATGGTGCCGATCAGGAACGCGACGGCGATGGAGAGCCCGGTGATGGTGAGGTTGTAGTAGACCTTGCGGACCGGGTTGGAGAAGGCCCAGTGGTAGGCGAAGTTCATGAAGGTGCCGTCGAGCGTGTCGAACAGGCTCATCCCGGCGGCGAAGAGCAGTGGAAGGCAGACGATCGCATACCAGGGCAGGCCGGCCGCGGCGCCGGAGCCTGCCATGACCATCAGGGTGACCTCGGTGGCGGTGTCGAAGCCGATCCCGAAGAGCACGCCGACCGGGTACATCTGCCCCGGGCGGGAGATCGACTTGGTCAGCTTGCCGAGGATGCGGTTCATGAAGCCGCGGCTGTCGAGGTGCTGCTCCAACTCGTGCTCGTCGAACTGGCCGGCCCGCATGGCCTTGAAGACCCGCCAGATGCCGGCCAGGGCGACCAGATTGAGGGCGGCGATCAGATAGAGGAAGCTGCCGGACGCCAGCGTGCTGATCGTGCCGAGGTCCTGCCGGGCAGCGGAGTTGTCGTTCGTAAGAGTCGTGGCCTCGCGCACACCGGCGGCGATCCCGGCGGCGAGCACGATCACGATGGTGGAGTGGCCGAGCGCGAACCAGAAGCCGACCGAGACGGGCCGCTTGCCATCGGCCATCAGCTTGCGGGTGGTGTTGTCGATCGCCGCGATGTGGTCCGCGTCGAAGGCGTGCCGCATGCCCAGGGTGTAGGCGGTGACGCCGAGCCCGAGCCCGAAGACCTGGGCGCCGACCTTGTAGTGATGCGGAGCCACCAGCGCCGCGAGGATCCCGAAGGCGACCACGTGCAGGGCCGCGACCACACCCAGAAGACCAGCGGTGCGCCACCAGTCTCTGCGTTCCCAGCGGATGACCGGGGTGGCGGGTATCGAGCCGGGCAGGACTGCGGTCGGGGATGGGTTTTCGGGCAGGGGCATACAGGGCCAGCCTCTCCAGCACCTCGTGGATGGGTCTCGTGCGGTGCCGTGGCCGGTCTCCTGGCTGACGGGTGGTGACGTCCGCGCACCGGCCTTCCCAGGCACAGGCTGCGCCCAGTGGCCCCCTGCCCTCCGGGTCGGGCGGGCGGGGAATGGCACGAGGACTTCCCGATCACAGTGGCGAGGGCCGCTCCGGACTTGAACCGGTCTTCCCGAACACCACGGCGCCGCCCACCGTAGGGCCTGACGGCCAACCACCACAAGCCTGCACAGGTGTGCAGGTAATTGCGGATCACCTGGTGGGTCGGGTGAAATGTGCGCATGCATCTGGTCCCACCCGAGCGCGCGCAACGCAAGGCCATCGACGACCACACCGTCTGCGAGGCGATCGAGGCGATCGGCGCACCCGACCGCATCCCGGCGTGGGCGAGCCGGTTCTCCCTGTTGAGCGAACCGCACCGACTCATGCTCCTGCTCGCGGTCCGACATGTCGGCCCGATCGCTGTGACCGACCTGGCCACCGCTACCGGCATCAGTGACACCGCCGTCTCGCAGATTTTGCGGCTGCTGCGCGCCTCCGGCGCGGTCACCGCCGAGAAGGACGGACGGATCGTGCGCTACCGACTCACGGACCCGCACCTGGCCGCGTTGCTCGACCACCTCACCGAGTCCACTCACGACTGATCAGGCCCCGGTGCGCGCCGAGGTTCGGGGCCGGCCAGTCGCTGCCTGAGCTACTCCGCGAACTGCGCGGGGGCGGGCTGTGGCTTGGCCACCGGAGCGGGGGGCCGGGTGTGGTGCGGGACGGGGCAGGCGTACGAGGAGTGCCACGGGGTCTAGGGTCTGCCTTCCTCGGACGCCCAGGGCAACGGATGGTCACGTGGGTGTAGCACGGCACAGTGATCAGTCCTGGGTTGGCTACCAGACTGATCCGCCGAGCCCTTCACTTGGGCTGGACACCCCAGCAGCGAGGCCCCAGTTCACGACTCATTGGCCCGACCCTGGGTACCCGATGCCGGACGGACCCCTGCCTGCTGACTACTGACCGCTTCGAGTGACCGCCGGCTATCGGTGGATCTGGGCCGGCTCCGATGCCTCGGACCGGGCACTTCAGGACACGCGAGTGGCCCATACCCACCAATACCGCAGCAGCTTGAGCACTCAGCGTTCAAGGCCCGAGCCGAGATCAACGGCCATGTGCTGGGGGTTCTCGACGTTCCACAGAAGGACGATGTCACCCAGCATGAGGTCCAGGTGACGGGACATCAGGGTCACGCTGGCCACCTGTCGACGGTGCCAGACTTTGAGCTGCCCGTAGAGGCTTATGTGTCGGGCATGGAAGCCGAGCCGAGAGAGGACGTAGAGCCAGTCATCCAGGACGCCTGCATACTCGTCGATATTCTGGATTGGCTGGACGCGCGACACGTTTACGAAGGACATCAGGTAACCGTCGACAAGCAACCCGTTCTGATCCCGCTCGCCAGTGAATCGGACAACCGGTTGAGGCAGGAACCCACTGCGGAAGGTCACCGGGCGACCGTCCTTGAGGAGCGGATCGAGGGCCTGAACCGCCGAAATGGCCAGCTCGGTTTCGCGTCCCCAACGAAGCGGAATGCACGCGACCTGGACGGGGCGCTCGACGCCGCAAACTACGGCGCCGAGCTCCTCGAAGACAAGGTCAGCTCCGTGCGGGCACGGGACCGCCTGAAAGAGTTCTCCGAGCGGCTCCGACCGCACAAGACCGTTCCAGCCGTCCGCGAATTCCGCGAGCGTCTTCAGGCGCTGCACGTCGCAGCCTGACGGAAGCCTTGTGCACCGAGAGTGAGCCCGCCCTCTCTGAGCAGGCAGCCCCAAATGCCAGGATGACGGCATGACGACGATCGACGGTGAGGTCGCGGCCGGGTTCGAACCGGTACGCGAGGCGTTCGCGGCGAACTTCGCCCGGCACGAGGACATCGGCGCGGCGGTGTGCGTGTACCAAGATGGCCGACCGGTGGTGGACCTGTGGGGTGGAGCCGCCGACCCTGACACCGGTCGTCCGTGGGCGCGAGACACTCTGCAACTGGTCTACTCGGCTACCAAGGGGGCGACCACGACCGCGGCGCATCTGCTGGCCCAGCGCGGCGCTCTGGACTTGGACGCGCCGGTGGCCGAGTACTGGCCTGAGTTCGCCGCGAACGGCAAGGCGGACATCCCGGTGCGCTGGCTGCTGTCCCACCAGGCGGGCCTGGTCGCGCTGGACCAGCCGGTGCCGCTGGCCGAGGCGTTGGTCTGGCAGCCGATGGTGGCCGCACTCGCCGCCCAGCGTCCACTGTGGACTCCAGGCACCGCTCACGGGTATCACGGCCGGACCTGGGGCTGGCTGGTCGGCGAGGTGATCCGCCGAGTGTCCGGCCGCACACCGGGCCGCTTCTACTCCGACGAAATCGCCGCCCCACTGGCGCTGGACTTCTTCATCGGGTTGCCGACGACTGAACGCGACAGGGTCAGCCGCATGGTGTACCAGCAGCCGGACGTCGACTTCACCACCGCACCTACGGAGTCGATCCCCGAGGAACTCCGCGAACTGGTCGCAGCCTGGCGCGACCCGAACTCATTCAGCAACAGGGCCTACGCGGTCACCGACCCGGCCGAGATCGACTTCGACTCGACCGAAGTGCAGGCTGCGGAACTCCCGGCCTCCAACGGCATCGGCACCGCGCGCGGACTGGCGCGCATGTACGCCGCGCTGATCGGCGAGGTGGACGGCGTGCGCCTGTTCACCCCGGACACCCTCGCATCGGCGACCAAGGAGCAGGCCGGCGGGAAGGACCAGGTGATGCTGGTGCCGAGCCGGTTCAGCTCCGGATACATGCTGCCCACCGAGACCAACCCAATGACCGGGCCGAACGCCTTCGGTCATACCGGTCGAGGTGGGTCCCTCGGCTTCGCCGACCCGGAGCACGGCATCGCCTTCGGCTACGTGATGAACCACATCATCGGGGGCCCCGACGACATGCGCGCGACGTCACTGGTCGAGGCCGTGCGAAGGTCGCTGGCGTAACTGATCGAGGTTGACGCTGGAAGACAGTCCCGTACGACACCATCGGGCCAGGTCCGACACGCATCCGCTTCTCCCCGGCCGCCACCGAGTGCGCCGGACTCTGGGCGCGCCCCACGACGACTGGGACACCGTGGCGGACACCCCTCATTCCTCGTCCACCTTGCTGGACGAACTCCACGACCCGAACCGAACCTGGTCCCTGGGCTCGGTCAACCGGCCGAACGTGTTGGTGCGGTTCGAGCTGCACGTACGCGACATGCCACAGGATCCCGAATGTCTGACGCCGGCAGGTGTCCCGTCCCGTCGGCTTCGCTCCCCGGAATGCTTTCCGGTATAAAAACCCATCTCCTCCGATCCCACTGTTCCTTCACAACTCGCACGCGCTAACGTCACATGAGACCAGCTGAACTGGCATGCCTACACGCACCTCTGGCATGTCCCGCCCCGCTAGGAACACCTGCATGCCGCCCTACCAGCCGTCTTCGGACTGGCAGTTCGACGTACCCACCAGCGGAAGCAAGCGACTCCCGCCGGCGGCCAGGTCGTTCGAGTCGCTCGCGCACCAGGGCTACAGCGGCCCCTTCTCCCTCGCCCACCGCAGGCGCCGCCGCGGGCCTCTGTTCAGCGCGATCCGTGACCCCAAGCACGTCGCGGCGGCGAAGCGCCTGGCGGGGGGCCTCGAACCTGACCGGAAACGCGACCGTCGAGCAGAGCGTCCGTCCGCGCCGGGGTGCGCTGGTGCTCTATCCCGTGATGGAATCGGAACCCCGGATCGTGTCCGACGGTTCGGTCGATCCACGCGACCTCGTCATGGCCTTCGCCTTCGTCGCCCCGCCGTCGACGGCTCAGAGCGACCGTCCCTTGGTGCGGTTCCGTGCGATCGACTCGACCAGGGCGGAAGCGGCGATCATCGACCGTGACGACATGCGTTCGTGAGGCTCGACGACAGTGAACATCATGACGCCTTCCTCTCCCGGCGTCTCGGCCCGCATGAGCAGGCAGGCGAGCAAAAACACGGGTGTGGAACTGGCCGTGCGACGGCTGCTGCACGCGGCAGGGCTGCGCTATCGCGTGGAGTACCCCGTGCCGGGCATGCCCAGGCGACGGATCGACGTGGCGTTCCCCCGTGCCAAGGTCGCGGTCCTCATCGACGGCTGCTTCTGGCACGGCTGCCCTCGGCACGCCACTCAGCCGAAGGCCAACGCGGACTGGTGGCGCAGCAAGCTGGAACGGAACATGGCTCGCGACCGGGAGACCACCGAGCATCTGCTCGCTGCGGGGTGGACAGTGCTGCGGTTCTGGGAGCACATGCCGGCGGAAGAGGTGGCGGCGGCGGTACGTGCAGCGGTGGACAAGGAGAAGCAGGATCTGGACCGGCGGAAGCAGAGGGCGCGAGATCAAGTTCGTCGGAAAAGCTGAGGGGGAGCGAATGGCTGATCGACTTCGTTTCGTGGACGTCTGTTCGGGCGCTGGCGGGTTGGCGTCGGGGCTGGAGAGCGCGGGCTTCTCGCCGGTGCTCCTGCTCGACAACAAGCGCCAGGCGTGCGAGACGCTCCTGGCCAACCGGCCGCAGTGGAAGGTCGTCTGCGAGGATCTGATCGACTTCCTCCCGGAGGAGCACCCGGAGTCCCTGGACGTCGATCTGCTCTCGGCGGGCCTGCCCCGAGTGAAGTCCTCGGCCGCGGTGGGGCGGTCGGACAGCGAGCCGGAACTGCGGCTGCTCACCGCCACGGTCTACCTGATCCACGCGATACAGCCGCGCGCCCTGCTGCTTGAGAACCTGCCCGCTCTCGTCGACTCTCCCGTGTACGCGGAGGTCCGGGAGTTCGTCGAGGCCGAACTGACGCATCTCGGATACCGGTTCCGCTGGTTCGTGCTGAACGCGGCGGACTTCGGCGTTCCGCAGGAGCGGCTGCAGGGCGTTCTCGTGGCGCTGAAGGAGCCGTGGTTCCATGCCTTCGTTCCGCCGGAGCCGACGGTGAGCGAGCACGTCTCGGTCGGCCGGGCGCTGCGCCGCTCGATGGGCGCGCGGGGGTGGACCGAGGCCGATGCCTGGGCGGACCAGGCACGGGCCGTGGCGCCGACCCTCGTCGGAGGCTCGGACAACCGGGGCGGCGCGGATCTGGGCCCGACCGGCACGAAGCGGGCCTGGGCGCGGATGGGAGTGAACGGTGGCGCGTTCGCCGACGAGGTGCCGGGGCCGGACTACGAGTGGCCGCGCTCGGACGACATGGCCCGGATGTTGAAGATCACGGTGGACCAGGCGGCCGTTCTGCAGTCGTTCCCTCCGGAGTGGCGGATCACGGGCCAGAAGACGGCTCGGTACCGGCAGATCGGTCACGCCACCCCTCCGCCGGTGGGCAGGGCGCTCGGCGGGGCCATCGCGACCGCGCTCAGGTCGCCCGCCCGTGCATAGGCAAGGCGGGAATGCCACCACCGATCGCCGGCTACACTTCAAGCCCATGAGCCACATCAAGAACGCACCCTCCTCACCTGCGGTTTTCCGCATCATGGACCTGTTTGCGGGGCCGGGTGGACTGGATGTGGCGGCCGATGTCCTGGGCCACCAGGTCACCGGCATCGAATGGGACAAGAACGCGTGCGCCACCCGCGGCGCGGCAGGGATGGACACCTTCGCCGGCGACGTGAGGAAGTATCGCGCGGCCTTCTTCCCGCGTGCCCAGGTCTTGACAGGTGGGCCTCCCTGCCAGACCTTCACCGTCGCCGGACACGGCGCCGGTCGCAGGGCGCTGGACCAGGTGGTGATGTACATCGAGCGCCTCCACGACGCGGTGCGTGCGGAGCACAGGGAGTGGAAGGAGATCTTCCGAATCTGGCGCGATATCTCCGAGGAACTGCGGCGGAAGGCCGTCCTGGCCCAAGAGGTCAAGGACAAGAAGCGTGAGGTCGAGGCCCGTTGTGCCATGACACGCAAGGCGCTCAGGAAGAGCCTGGCGGAGCACGGCAGCTCCCCGGAAGAGATCAAGGTCATCCTCAAGACGCTCAGGGCCCCGCGGGACCTCGACCTCGAGGACGCGGAGCTGAAGCGTCTGATCGAGGAGTTCAGCGCTTTGGCGGCTGAGATCGAAGGCTTCAAGGTCAGGCTCGAAGAGCTGGGCGACGAACGGACCGGGCTGGTCCTCCAACCGCTGTGGTGGGTGATCGAGCGGAGCCGACGCCCGGGGTCGGAGCCCTTCGAGGCCGTCGTCCTGGAGCAGGTACCCGCCGTGATGCCGGTGTGGGAGAAGTACGCCGAGGTGCTGGCCACCCTCGGCTACCGGACCAGGACGCAGCTGATGTTCACCGAGGCGTTCGGAGTTCCGCAGACCCGGAAGCGCGCAGTGCTCATGGCTCGGCTCGGGGATACCGCCATCCCGGAGGTGGCCGAGACCCACGAGCGCTACCGTCCTCGGAACGTTCTCACCGAACCGTCGGCGGCGGACTGGGCGAACACCCTCCCCTGGGGCGCCGAGGAGGAGAGCCTCGACAGGACGCCGAAGGCGGCCTGGGTGTCCATGGAGACGGCCCTCAAGAAGGCGCGGAGCATCGCCCCGCACCTGCCGGACCGCCCCGCCTTCACCGTCGTGTCGAACTACGGGACCGGCGGCGATCCCGGTGCGCGCGGTCGACGCGACCACGACGCCCCGTCCTCGACGATCACCGGGAAGGTGTCGCGGAACCGCCTGGTCCACAAGGGCACCGACACGGCCCTGCCCCAGTTCGACCGCTTCTCCCTCGCCGAGGCCGGCGTGCTCCAGACGTTCCCCGTCGCGTATCCCTGGAGCGGCGGCGACCAGTCTCAGCAGATCGGCAACGCCGTACCGCCCCGGCTCGCCCTGCACGTGCTGCGGCAGGTCCTCGAACCGGAGCTGAGTGGTGAGGTGGCCCGCGCGAGACTGGAACAGGCCGTAGCGGATCTGGAGACCTGGCAGCCCGGCGAGCCGGTGGAGGTGCGCGAGCACGGGCAATGGGAAGGTCACCCGCTCACCGGCAGATGACCCCTCGCGTTCAGGCCTGAGGTACCCGTCCCCTGACCGGGGCCGTCTCGAAGAGTTCGGCGAAGTACTCGGTGAGCGCGACCACCGAGTCCTCGGGGACGGGCTCCTCGTCGGGTCCGGTGGGCAGGTCGTGGCGCGGCACCGGGGGAGCGGACTCAGCCTCCGCGATCCAACGGAGGAGCGCCTCGGGGTCACGTGGCTCGTCAGGAGCCAGCACGTCGTAGACCAGGGTGGCACCGGCAGTGTTGATCGCTGTCATGAGGCCGTTGATCTCGCGGCCGGTGCCGGCGATCCCTCGTTCCAGGACACGCACCAGGGCCTGAGCGGTGGGCCGGTGGTCGACCAGGGCCATGCGCAGCGCGTTGTGGATGAGGTCCTGATTGGCGCAGGCCGCCACCACCGGTGCGTAGTCCCCGCCGTTGCGGAACATCTCCGCCGCCCACCACAGGCGGGAGAAGCACTGGCGGTCGGGGGCACCCTTGAAACGGGCCGGGTTGATGCGGGGCTCGCTCCCCCCCGGCGCGGCCGCGGGGGCATGTCGCCAAGCCACGTAGTCCGGCGCGACGGCGAGCGCGAGATGGTTCCAGATCCTCTTGTCCGCGGCTTCCCGCCGGGTGAGACGGAGCGTCGCGTGCAGCCGAGGCGCCAACCAGCCGTCGGCGTCCGTCCGGTTGTCCTTGAACTGGTACTTCGCGTCGTCCACGAGATCTCTGAGAGGTTCCACCGCCCACCGGGCGTCATCCTCCGGCAGAGGTTCGACGGCTTTGGCCAGGTCGACACCACCGTGCCCCTGAACACCCTTGAGAAGGTCCTCGGTGAGAAAGGGATCGGCTGCCGTCGCGGAGAGCAGGCCGAGCCGCTCGGGAAGGTGATGCGGCTTCTCGATCACGCGCTGTCCTCTCGGTTCATCTGCTGCAACGCGCGCAGGACGTTGGCGAGCGCCTTGCTCGCGCCGGCGCGGCGCACGGCGGCGTAGTGGACACGGGTCTGAAGTTCCACCCATCCCGAATCGCCGGTCCGACGGCGGTAGACCTGACGAAGTGCTTCCTCGACGCGGAGGCCGGGCACGACGTCAGGGAGCATCTCCCGCAGCACTTCCCCACGCCAGTCGGTAGGGAAGACGGGCGAGCCGTCGGGTTCGATCTCCAGGTCTCCCACGGCGCTGTGGAACACCGCGGTCCACACGTCGGTGGCCATCTGGGAGACCAACAGCTCGTGGACCTTGTTCTCGATCCCGCCGCTCTCACCGCCGAGGAGATCGGAGAACCCCTCGACATCGGTGTTGATCATCACCAGGGGCAACCGACCCGAGGCGTCGACGGCCCAGGGCGCGTCGGCGTAGGGACGCAGCCATTCCCGCGCGCTCTTGGAGAAGCTCGCCTGTTTCACGTCCAGGCGCAGGCCACCGAGCGGTTCCTCGGCGGCCACGTCGACGGTCCAGTCGCTGTCGGTCTCGGTGATCGACCGGCCCGGCACGTTGTCGATCGTGGCGACCGCATGGACGGCCAAGGAGGCACGGCCCACGTGGTCGTCGCGGAGCACCTCGATCTCACCGGACCACTCCTTGCTCTCCGGAGCGTCCTGCCGCAGGTCGACGGTGGTGCGCACATTGGTGTCGCCGTCGGTGAGCACCGCCAGGACCCGCAGATCGTTCCACGGGCCGTCGGGATCGGTGGCGCCGGGAGGCAGGGTGGCGGACAGGCCGATCCTGGCCGACACCCAGTCCTCGTGCTGTGCCACGCCCAGGGCCACGGTCCGCTGGGGGATGGAGTACGCCGAGGTGTCCAGGTGATCGCGCGTGCCGTCGGGCAGCTTGAGGGAGGCCGCGGTCACCCTCAGGATGATCGGGCGGTTGAGTCGCTTGTACGGATAGAACTTCATGCCTCACTCCCCCGTACCGGCTCGGAGTTCGAGAACGAGCCGCGTGAGTTCGGTACGGACCGGATGGCCCGAGGCGTCGGTGGAGCCGCGGAAGACGGCTCGTCGCGCGCGCGGAGTGAAGCGGAGCACGCCGTCCTCGACCTCGCAGCCCTCCACCGCGACGAGTTCCGCCCAGGCGAGCCTGGGTCGGCTGCCCGACCGGACGTCGAGGAGGACCACCGGTGTCATGGCGGGCAGTTCGTCGGCCCGTGGCAGTCTCACCTCGGCTGTGATCCGCCACTCCCCGCCGGCGCCGATCTCGGCGTCAAGTCCGTCCAGTTCCGGCAGCGCCGGCCCCGAGACCCGCTTGGGCACGGTGCTCTTGCGCGGGACGGTGAGCTTCTTCCGCAGCTTGGCGCTCTCCTGTGCCCCGGCACTCTTCGGTCGGACGACCAGTTCCTTCACTGCGGCGTTGACCTCGGTGGTCAGCCTGGCGATGCGGTGGTGCGCGCTGTGCGACCAACGGAGCGTCAGCTCCTCGGTCTGCCCCCAGCGGTCGTGCTCGGGCGGTTCGGCGGCACGCAGGAACTCCTCGGCCTCCTCGGCGAAGGGTGCCGACTCTCCGGCCGCGCGTCCCACCAGGAGAACCGCCTGGAACGGATTGACGCCCAGCGGCAGCCCGGAGACGCCGGATTTCTTGATGGTCATCCGGTTGCCGCGCAGCGAGTGAACCTGGTTGGTCACGCCGTCGTCGTCCTCCGCCGCCGTGACCAGGAGCACTCCAGGGTGCGTGCCCAGCACGCCACGGCGTCCTCCGGACAGGGGCAGCCGCAGCGGAACCGTGCGGTGCGCCACCTGACCGGCCTCGGTGAGCCGGTCCACGGTCGTCCCCTCGTAGAAGGCGCGCAGCGCCCGGGTACGCGAGGGCTGTTTGTCGGTGGGATCGACCTTCTCCTCCTGGATGACGACCTCGCCGTTGCGCAGCGCGCGGACCGAGGTCTCCAGCAGCGGGAGCCTGCTGCCACCTCCGGTCATGGCCGCCCAGAAGTCCCGACTCAGCGCGTCGACCAGGCGTCGGTGCATGGCACTGATGTCGCGGGTGCCGTCGTCGCTCCCATTCTCGTCGTCGTCGGAGTCCGACCTGCCCTGTTCGAGACTCGCCACGTCATGGGCACCGACGATGAGGAAGGACGTGCCCGGCTCGTCGCTGTCGCGGGTGAGGTGAAGACGCTCGACCGTCTCCTCGTCCGCCCACCAGGAACGGACCACCTCCGCGCCGGGTGTCTCGGGGTCAGGGCGGCCCAGCCAGGCGGGACCCGCGTACGGGTTGCCATCGACGGAACGCCAAGGCAGCTCCAGTCGCCCGATCACGCGGCGCTCGGTGCGGCCCTCGTGGGGGACGGAGAGCGTGGAGTTGATCAGCACCATGCCGAGGGCACTGGTCGCCCAGAGGGTCGCCTTGCCGAGCCCATAGGAACCACCCGCACCTCGACCCGACTTGAGACTCTCCAACTGCCGGCGGACGACGGCTGCGAATTTGCCGTTGTCGTAGTCGTCACCGGTGAGACCGGAGGCGTTGTAGTCGTCGATCCGCAGAAGGATCAGGCGGCCCTTCTCGAACATGTCGCGCACGCCGGCGTCCACCACGCGTCCGACCTTCTGGTCGCCGGCGGATTCGGAGACCGCCGAGTAGTGGGGCTGGAGTTCGTCCCAGAGGACGGCAGCACGGAACGCGTCCAGCGTCTCGCCGGTGAGCTCGTGGATGGTGTACCGCACGCGGACCGGACGGCCGTTCTCCACGAGTCGCTCGTCGAGACTGTTCTGGCAGGTCTCCCGTGCGAGCACCTGGACGTCCGCGTCGAAGGCGAAGGCAGCGGCGTTCCCGCCGTCGCGCCCTCCGTCCTGGTAGCCGGGGCGGTGGTACCAGGTGACCGGGAGGCCGGCCTGGGTGTCGGTGGTCCGGGTGTGCACGGTGCCCAGGTCCGTGCCGAGCGCCTTGGCGATCTCCCCCATGACGGTCGGACGCGGGATGGAGCGCCTGGTGATCCATGCCGAGACTGCGGCCCTGGTCAGCCCCAGCTCATCGGCCAGCTCCGCCTGCGTCTTGCCCGCGAGTTTGAGCTGCCGGGACAGCCAGGGCCCGAACTCCTCGCCGACCTCCATATGGCCTCCCACGCTTCGCCGTATGTCGTTGTGCCCACGGTCACGGACAGGCTAATTTGACATCAAGTCACACGTCAACTGACGCTTGACGCAACCTCGATCAACCTCACCGTGACCACCTGCCCAACTTGCCAAATATGTCTGCTTAAGAGGTTTAGGTGTAGGGATGCCCTCCAGGTGGCGCAACCATGACGTAGTCGGCCACGAAATCCCGGACACAAACATCCATCGCAAAGCGGAGACATCAACTCCGTTAACTCGTTTGGGAATTTGGCGTGACACGAACGGGTGACGCACTCTAGGATCGTCAACAGCGGAAGTGTCCGCCTCACTCGGGAACTCCCGCGTGACACGGGTGAGTTGTACCCTATTGCACTTACACGCCCCCGAACATGCTGCTGGTGCGGGGATCCTCGACAAGAACCGGAGGACGCGAAATTCACATGGAAGACCCTCCCGGGGAGACGGAATCTCCGTACCACATCACGCCTCATTCGCTGCGTGAAATTCACTCCGTGTCCTTGCAGCTCTCATTAGCCAGCTCCGAAACGGAAAGAGAGAAGATTCTCGACCCGTTCGGTATGACGATCGATGGATTCGGCGAACTCTTCGACCACAGTTACGGATTCACCGATCTCGACGACGGCTGACCCTGCGACAGCCGGTTTCCCCTCTACGCGGTCGATCAGTGAGTCCACGGGGCCGTCGAACCACATCACCCCAGGTCAAACAGGCTCGAACCGCTCCAGGACCGACTCCGTCGTCCGCTGTGTGTCATGCCACTCATCGCAGGAGCCGTGAAGAAGCAATGTCCACTTCCCCGCAGGCGGTCATTCGCACCGTCATCGAACAGTCCTCTCGCGTCCTGCAGACGTACGAGGTCGATCCCGGACTCGTGCCGGAACACGCCAACGGAGAACGCCGAATCACCCAGGGAGGATACGGCGACCGTCAACTCTTCGAACTCGTACAGAACGCAGCCGACGAGATCGCCGCCGAGCCCGGGGGTTCCGTCCAGGTCGTCCTGACCGAAACGCACCTCTACTGCGCCAACGAGGGCGAACCGGTGACCCCCGACGGCGCGGAAACCATTCTCCGAATGAGCATGTCCCGCAAGCGAGGTGGCCAGATCGGCCGTTTCGGCGTGGGTGTGAAATCCGTCCTGGTCGTCACCGACACTCCGCAGTTCTTCAGCAGCTCCGGCTCCTTCGGATTCGACCGCGAATGGGCACTTGAGAAGATCCGTTCCGTTCCCGGCGTGCGGGAACGCCTGGGCGAGCGGTTCGAGGCACCGGTGCTGCGCATGGCGCGGCCCCTCGACGCGGACGCCGAGCGCGCTCAGGACCCCGTCCTCGACGAGTTGCTGGGCTGGGCCACGACCGTCGTCCGCCTGCCGCTGCTCGACGGCGCCGCCGGCCGGTTGGCGCTGGACATGCACGGCGGGCGGACGACCGCAGGATCGGCACGCGAGGAGTTCCCGCTCGGGTTCCAACTCCTCTCCCCGCACGTGGCGAAGGTCGTCCTCGAAGACCGCCGGCCCCGCCCGGTCGTCCGCCGCGTGCTGACCACCGAGCAGTCCGGGGACCTGCACACCGTGGTGGAGGAGCGGACGGGGAGGCCGACCGTCAGTGCCGGCTGGCGGGTCTTCTCCACCGCGCACGAACCCGGTCCGGCTGCCCGGGCCGACGCCGGTGAACTGCACGACCGGCTCACCCTGGACCTCGCCTGGGCGGTGCCCGCACTGGAGAAGGACGAGAAGAGCGGGCTCCACGTCAGTCCGCAGTCGCGGGGGCGGGGTCGCTTCTGGTCCTTCTTCCCGACCAAGTACGAGATGTCCCTGAGCGGCATCCTCAACGGCGCATGGAAGACCAACGAAGACCGGCAGAACCTGCTCGACTCCTCCGCGTTCAACGAGGAGATGGTCAAGGTCTCGGCGGCGTTGGTGATCGACTCCCTCCCTCGCCTGGCCCCCGCCGAGGACCCCGCCGCATACCTCCCGCTGCTGCCCGGCCGTGTGAAGGAGGCGATCAGCTGGGCCGACGAGTTCCTGACCCGGGAGATCTGGGAGCGGGCGGCGGTCCGTCCGTCGCTGCCCGACCAGGAGGGCGTACTGCGCGTCCCGACCGAACTGCGCGTCCCTCCGCGTCTCGACAAGGAACGGAACGCGGGCTGGCTGCGGATGTGGCACGAGTCCCCCGGCCGCCCGTCGAACTGGCTGCACCCGAACGCCGAGGCCGACACGCTGCGTTCGGGCAAGGTCGAGCACATTCTCGGTGCGGCCGGGCACAAGCGTGCCGACGTGCGTGAATGGCTGGAGGCACTGGTCGAGTGCGGCACCGCCGAGGCATCCCGGACGGCGATCCGCATCGTCGCCGACATGGTCACGGCCGGGTCGCCGCACGCCGACGAGGGCCGCAAGGCGAAGATCGTGCTCACCGAGGAGCACGGTCTCGTCCCCCCTGTCCCCGGTCAGGTGTTCCGCCGCGCGGACGAGGACGGCCTGCGGGAGTCCCTGGTGTACGTGGTCGGCGAGATAGCGCGGGCCCCGGAGCTCGCCTCCGCGCTCAACCTCCTCGGCATCCGCGAGGCGGACGTCGAGGGCCGGTTCATCAGCGTGCTCGACCAGGGCTTCGACGGCTATGGAAGCGCCGAATGGGAGCGCTTCTGGGACCTGTTCCGCCAGGCGGGCGGGCGCCGACTGACCCACACCGTGCTCCAGCACGTGCCGAACGCCCGCGAGACCCTGCGCGTGCGGACGGCGGACGGGAAGTTCCGCCCGGTGCGCGACTGCATGCTGCCGGGTGCCGTGGTTGACGCGGGACGCGACCCGAGCATCGCCGTCGACACGCGGTTCCACTCCGACGACCTGGCCTTCTTCCGCGAGATCGGCCTACGGGAACGGCCGTCGACCTCGGTGCGTCCGGAGGGCGAGGCCTGGTTCGAGGAGTACCGGGAGGCGGTCCACGCCTCCTATCTACGGGGCTTGGACCAGCGGGCTCCCCGCCCGTCCCTCAACCGCATGAAGGTGGAGGGTTCTGCGATCGGTGGTCCGCTGCACTTCTTCCGGTCGCTCTCGGAGGAGTCCCGCGCGGCATTCCTGAAGGCGCTGCCGGACGACGCCGTGGTGGACAATTGGACGTGTCAGATCGGCGCGCAGTCGAGCACCCGACAGGCCGTGATGTCGCCGATCCGCTGGATGCTCAAGAAGTACGGAGCCGTCTCCACCTCCCAGGGCATCAAGTCGCTGGGCGAAGCGGTCGGACCCCAGCTCGCCGCTTACCGCGACGTGCTGCCGGTCGCAGACATCTCGCCGGAGAAAGCCCGCAAACTGCGGCTGCCCACCACGGTCGACAACGTGCCCGCCGAACGCTGGGAGACCCTTCTCTCGGAGGTGACCCGGAGCGAGGACGACGCCTTCGTCGGCAACACCTACGTGATGCTCACACGGTTCGGGGCGGACTTCCCCGAGGACTCGCTCACCCGCTGCCGGACCGGCGAAACCTGGGACACCCGCCCAGACGACGAGATCACCGTCGCCGTCGGCACGACCGAGTACCGGGCGTTGCGCGCGGAACAGCTTCCCGCCCTGCTCCTGGCGACCGCCGAGGACGCCGAGCTGATGGTCGAGAAATGGGGTATGAAGCGCTACACCGACACCATCACCCTGGAGACCCGCGAGGTCCCGGACGGCGACCCGGTCCCGCTCGTGGAGCTGTACCCCGCCCTGCGCCAGCGGCTGAACAGTGGCAACCGGAACGCTGTGGTGCAGCGGTGCAGCGAGCTGGAGGAGGTGACCCGGACCGAGAACGCCGCGAAGCCTCGCCCCCTGGACGCGGTGCGCCAGGGCGGCACGATCAAGGTCCGTGTCCCCCTGGAGCCCGAGCCGATGCTCCGCCTGATCGACCGTGAGCTGGAGCTCGGTCTGGGCGCGGCCGGCTGCAGGGCGGTCCTGGAGCACCAGGAGCGCATGGCGCGGGACAGCAGGACGAAGGCGGCCCTGAAGGCCGTACGCGACGCGGACGACGTGGTCACCAAGATCGAGCTGTTGGTCGGCGCGGATGCCTTGCGGTCCGGCCTGCCCGAAGGACTGATGGAGGCCGAGCTGGAGGCGACCGGCGGCGCGGAGCCGTCCGGTCACCGGATCGCGCAGATGGCCTTCAACGCGCGCGGCGACAGGGTGCTCCACCACCACGCCCGGGACATCCAGGCCAGGTTCCCCAACGCGCCCGTCGGCTACGGAGGTTCGTCGGCAGCCATCGCCTTCGTGTCGAGCCTCGGACTGCCGGTGACCTTCGCCGGCTCCCGGACGCCGTCACCGCCCGCCTTCGAGACGATCGACGGCCCGCGGGACTTCCCCCGGCTCCATGACTACCAGGAGGACCTGGTCCGCAACATCACCACGTTGCTCGATCGGCTGGCCCCGCAGCGCGCCATGCTGTCGCTGCCCACCGGCGCCGGCAAGACGCGCGTCACCGCGGAGGCCGTGATCCGTTGGGTGAAGCGGGTGGGTGATCTGCAAGGCCCGTTGCTGTGGATCGCCCAGACCGAGGAGCTGTGCGAACAGGCCGTGCAGAGCTGGAGGTTCGTGTGGAGCAAGGTGGGGGCGGAGCGACCCCTCACCATCAGCCGGCTGTGGGGCGGCAACGAGGTCGGGCACGTCGAAGGACACCCGCACCTGGTCGTCGCCACGGACGCCAAGCTGGAACGGTGTCTGGGCACCGACCAGTACGAGTGGCTGCGGGAGGCCGCACTGGTGATCGTGGACGAGGCCCACACCGCGATCTCCCCGCGGTACACCGACATCCTGGGGAAGCTGGGACTCACCCAGTACGAGACCCGACGTCACCTGCTCGGTCTGACCGCCACCCCGTTCCGCAACACCAACGAGGAGGAGACCCGTCGTCTGGTCAACCGTTTCGGCGGCCGGCGCCTGGACGAGGGAGTCTTCCCCTCCGGTGATCCGTACGGGGACCTTCAGAGGTGGGGGATGCTCGCCCAGGTGGAGCACCGCACTCTGGAAGGCGGCAGCATCGAGCTGACCCGCGACGAGAAGGCACAGGCCGAGCGTATGGCCACGCTCTCGCGCTCTGCCGAACAGCGGCTCGCGGAGGACCACGCGCGGAGCCGTCGCATCGTCGACGAGGTGGCCGGCCTTCCGGAGGACTGGCCGACCCTGCTCTTCGCGACCTCCGTGGACCACGCCAACTACCTGGCCGCCCTGCTGAACGACCGGGGAGTCCCGGCCGCCGCCGTGGACTCGACCACCAGCGCCCAAGACCGACGCCGACGCATCGAGGACTTCCGCGACAACCGCATCCGAGTGCTCACGAACTACGGTGTGTTGACCCAAGGGTTCGACGCTCCCGCCACCCGTGTCGTGGTGGTGGCCCGCCCGGTCTACAGCACCAACGTCTACCAGCAGATGATCGGTCGTGGTCTGCGCGGCAAGGAGAACGGCGGCAAGGACACCTGCCTGATCCTCGACGTCAGCGACAACATCGCCAACTTCGACACCCAGCTCGCCTTCACCCAGTTCGAGCACCTCTGGAGCCGGAAGTGACCGACGTCTACCTGGACAGCCCGCCGCTCACCGACGAGCAGCGGGTCGTGGTCGAGCAGCCCTGGGACGCGCGTGTCCTGGTCACCGCCGGAGCCGGGGCGGGAAAGACGCACACCCTGGTGCGCCGGCTCGACTCGCTGTGCGGCCACGAGAACCCGGAGGAGGCGCTGGAGGCCGCCGAGATCCTGGTGCTCACCTTCTCCCGGGCCGCCGCCCGGGAGCTGCGCGAAAGGATCTCCCGGCACGGGGAACGAGCCCACCGGGTACGCGCCCGGACCTTCGACGCGTGGGCCTACGAGGTACTCCTCCAGGCACATCCGGACGGCGAGTGGGGATCGGTCGGCTTCGACGAGAGGATCGCCGCCGCGACCCTCGCTATCGAGAAGGGCGCGCTGGAGATCGGCGACGCCGTACCGCCCGCGCATGTCGTGATCGACGAGGTGCAGGACCTGCTCGGCGGGCGTCGCGAACTGGTGGAGACGCTTCTCGACCGGTACCAGGACAGCTGCGGCTTCACCGTCGTCGGAGACGCCGCTCAGTCCGTCTACGGCTTCCAGATCGAGGACCTGGGCGAACGCGCCGACGAGACCGGCCGGTTCTTCGACTGGCTGCGCTGCTCCTACCCCGACGACCTGGTGGAACTGCGTCTCACCCGGAACTTCCGGGCCACGACCGCCGAGGCCCGGGTGGCACTGGCGCACGGCCCCCGCCTCCAGCAGCTCAGCGATCCGGACGAGGCGGGAACGCTCTACGACGAACTGCGCGACCTCCTCCTGGCCCCGGCGAACGGCATGGGCGACCTCGACGACGAGTTCACCCTGGACGGCCTCCGGGACCTCACCGACACGTGCGCCGTCCTCACCCGTGACAACCGAGAAGCCCTCGTGGTCTCCGGCCTGCTGCACGCGCACGGCGTCGAGCACCGGCTGCGGCGCCCGCTCGAAGAGCGTCCGGTGCCGTACTGGGTTGCCGAGTTGCTGCGCCGCACGGAGGCGACCGGCCTCACCGAAAACCGGTTCCGTGCCCTCCTCGCGCAGATCCCTCTTCCCTACGAACCGAACGCCGGTGCCCTGTGGACGGTGCTGCGTCGGGTCGCGCGCGGAGCGGGGCGCGGTGTGCTCGATCCGGACCGGCTGCGCCGCGCGGTGGCCGACGGCAGGTTCCCCGACGAGGCGGCCGACCCGGAGACCGCCCGGATCGTCGTCTCGACCGTGCACCGGGCCAAGGGCCTGGAGTTCGACCGGGTGATCGTCCTGACCCCGCCGACCGTCGCGGAACTCCACAAGCGGCACAAGGACGAGCTGGACCTCCCCGCCGAGGCCCGCGCCCTCTACGTGGCGATGACGCGTGCCCGCCACGACCTGTACCACGTGGCATCCCCCGAACTGCCGCAATTCAGGCGGGCGCCGAGGCCGAGCCGCGGCCGGCGCTACATCGGCGGCTGGAGGTCGTACGACAGGTACGGCATCGTCGCCGAGGCAGGCGACGTGTGCCGGGACATCCCGCCCGGCCACGACGTCGACGCTGTCGCCATGCAGGCCTACCTCCTGGAGCAGGTCGGCCCCGGGCACCCGGTGATGCTGCGCAGGCGCCACGACGTGCCGATGGGCGAGACGCAGAGCCCTCCCTACGCCCTGGTGCACGACGGGCGGGAGATCGGCGAGGCATCGCGGCTGTTCCGCGAGGAGCTGTTCCAGGTGCAGAAGGTGAACCGTATCTGGGACCCCTGGTGGCCCGACGAGATCCACGACCTGCGGATCGACGCCCTGGAGACCGTGACGGGCAGCGCCGCCGCCGGCGCCAACGCCGGGCTCGGTGAGCGAGGCGTGTGGATCGTTCCCAGAATCACCGGCATCGGAAGATTCCGACGGGCCGACCACGACGAGGAGCAGGGCGCATGACGCACGTGGCAGACAGGCACTCCGAGCACTACCGGGTCCGGGACGAGGAACTCCTGGTGGGGCTCCGCCGTGAACTCCTCGGCCCCGCCGAGGACGCCGAACCGGACGACCGGGACGAGGTCCTCACCCAGGACGCGCCTATCGACCGCTACCTGACCGGCGTCCTGTACCCCCGTGCCGCGGACAGGGCCGCGAAAGAGCGTAAGGAGGAGGACATCGCCGAACTGGAAGGCCTCGACGTCGCCCCTCTGCTCGAACGCGACGACATCGAGGAGTCCGGAACCGCGCAGGAGGTCGGCTCCGCGGGGGACAGGCGTCCCTCCTCTATGGGCCTGACCTTCGCGGTCGACCCGGCCATAAGCGACACGATCGTGGTCTCGGCGCGCGCCGCCGTCTACGAGCCCACCGACGCCGATGGCAGGCCGATCCCGGCCCGCCGCGCCGAGGCCCGCACCACCGCCGAACAGCGGGAGCGGTGGCGGCGCAGGGAACTCGACCTTCCGGACCAGCCCATCGTCGTGACCGAGCCGGCTCCGGTCGAACCGATCGCACTCGCCCCGGAAGCCGCGTTGCACATCACCGTCCGGCGCCCCGACCCGACCACCGGCACGGTCACGATAACGGTCACGCTGATCAACATCCAGAAGGTCGGCGAACGGGATCTCCAGGATGCGTTCTCCCTGTTCCAGTGCGGTCTGACGGTACGGGCCGTCGACGGCTCCACCGTGTTCGTCGAGCGCCCCGCCCCGACCGCCGCCCATGACCCGGAGATCGCCACGAGCCGGTTGCTGCACCGCCACGCCCCGACCTTCGCCGTCGGACATGGCTGCGCCGCCGAATGGGACTGGACCCCGCCACCGATCGGCATGACCGACGCCGTCCCGGCCGCCGTCGCCGAGGTGCGGAGCGAGTTCGTGCCCACCGTGGAGGTGCTGCTCACCGACTCCAATCCGGAGATCGACAGCTCGGCGCTGTCCATGCTGGGGCTGGCGGAGAAGCCCGACACCGAGGTCCTGGCCATTCTGGAGGAACTCGTCACAGGCTACGAACGCTGGATCGACCGCAAGGCGGCCGAGGCGGAGGCCTTGACGGGCGGCACCCACGAGAAGCCCGCGCGGGATCAGGTGGAGGCCTGCCGCGAGGCGCTCGACCGGATCCGCGAGGGCATCGAACTGCTGCGGACCAAGCCCGAACTGATGAGGGCGTTCCGGCTCGCCAACCGCGCCATGGCCGACCAGCGCGCCCGCAGCGCCTGGGTGAAGAGTGGACGCGTCGGCTCCCCCGATCCGGCCACCGGCCGCTGGCGCCCCTTCCAGATCGCGTTCGTGCTGCTCTGCCTGGCCGGCATCGACGACCCCGAGCACCGCGACCGGCAGGTCTCCGATCTGCTGTGGTTCCCCACCGGTGGCGGCAAGACGGAGGCTTACCTCGGGCTGATCGCTCTCACGTCGTTCCTGCGTCGCATCCGCAAGGGCGCGGACGGCGGCGGTGTCACCGTCCTCATGCGCTACACGCTACGCCTCCTCACCCTCCAGCAGTTCGAGCGCGCGGCGATCCTCCTCTGCGCCATGGAACACATGCGGCGCCACACGCCCGAGTTGGGCCATGAGGAGTTCTCCGTCGGCATGTGGGTGGGACGTTCGGCCACCCCCAACACGCTGGCCGAGGCCGCCCGGAGACTTGACGAACTGCGCGCGAACCTCGACAAGCGCCTCGCCACCGAGAACCCCGTCCAGCTGCACGCCTGTCCCTGGTGCGGGACCCGTCTCGACGCCCGAGACTACGAGGCCGACGAGGACGCCAAGCGGATGCACGTCCACTGCCCCGGCCCGGACTGCGACTTCGCCGACGGCCTGCCCGTCCACCTGATCGACGAGGCGGTGTACGACGCGCGGCCGACGCTGGTGATCGCCACCGTCGACAAGTTCGCCTCGATGCCGTGGCGTCCAGCGACCTCCGCTCTCTTCAACCGCGACGTTCCGGACGACGGCACCCCTCCCCCGGAACTGATCGTCCAGGACGAACTCCACTTGATCTCCGGGCCGTTGGGAACACTCACCGGCCTCTACGAGACCGCCGTCGACGCCCTCGCCGGCCGACCCAAGGTGATCGCCTCCACGGCGACCATCCGTCGCGCCGCCGACCAGGGCCGCCACCTCTTCGCCCGCGAAGTACGGCAGTTCCCGCCCGCCGGTCTGGACTCCCGCGACTCGTGGTTCGCTGTGGAGACACCGCGCGAGGAGAAGGCGAGCCGCCGCTACGTCGGTCTCCTGGCTCCCGGCACCAGCCAGTCCACCCTGCTGATCCGCACGTACGCCACCCTCCTGCACCGGGCCAAGCACGCGGACACGAAGGACGAGGTGCGCGACGCCTACTGGAGTCTCGTCGGTTACTTCAACAGCCTCCGGCTGCTGTCCGCGGCCGAACTCCAGGTCCACGACGACGTGGTGGCCTATCTGGAGCTGCTGGCCGAACGGGAGGGCGTGCCGGTCCGCTCGGTCGCCAACTACTCGGAGCTGACGAGCCGTATCGACGCCAGTGAGATCCCCACCCGTCTCAAGGGCATCGAGAAGAGGCTCCCCGACGAAGACGCCGTGGATGTCCTCCTGGCCACCAACATGATCGCGGTGGGCGTGGACGTGGACCGCCTCGGTCTCATGGCCGTGATGGGCCAGCCCCAGACGACCGCCGAGTACATCCAGGCCACCAGCCGGGTCGGCCGCGCGCACCCCGGACTGGTCGCGGTCATGCTCAACTCGGCCCGATCCCGAGACCGGTCTCACTACGAGAGTTTCCAGCACTTCCACTCGGCCCTCTACCGCGAGGTCGAGTCCACCTCCGTCACCCCGTTCTCCGCCCGCGCCCGTGAACGGGGCCTGCACGCGGTGATCGTCGCCCTGGCCCGCATCATGATCCCGGCCGCCCGCCCCAACGAAGGGGCCGGCGAGGTCGAGTCCTACGAACATCTCCTCCGGGGCCGCATCAAGTCCGTGCTCCTGGACCGCGTCCGCGAGGTCACCCCGGAGGAGACCGACGCCGTGTCCCATGCCTTCGACGAGTTCGTCGAGTGGTGGTGCGAGGAGGCCGACATCCACAGCGGCCTGCTCTTCGAACCCCGCCGGGGCAGTCGTGCCCCCTCACTTCTGAAGGCGTACGACGACGAGTCCGAGGACGCCGAGGCGTGGTCCACGCTCTGGAGCCTGCGCGACGTCGACGCCGAGTCCGCCCTGTTCATGGAGGGAACCCGATGACCCCGCCCCCCGCCCGCCGTCGCCGGACCGGCGCGAAAGGCGCCGCACCCGCCCACAACCTCCCGCGCCTCGGTGCGGTCCGCCGCGCCCAGGCGATCACCACGTACGGCGTCGGATCACTCATCGCCGTCGACCACGAGTCCTTCGTCGTCTCGGGGCTGGACGAAGCCGAGGAGAGCTGGAGGGCCGACGAGTCCCCTCGGGTCCACGAACGGCGCCTGGCCCGACTGCTCGACGTCGACTACTTCAGGCTGCCGCCCGCGTCCGACGACAACAGCAAGGACGGCCTGCGGGTCCGACGCTTCCCCCTGATGCACTCCTGCCCCGAGTGCACCGAGCTGCAACGACACCGCGACTTCAACCCGCCCGCCGGTCGAAGCGTCTGCGGCGCGTGTGAGGTCGAGCTCGTCCCCTCCCGCTTCGTCGTCGCCTGCGAGGCCGGACACCTCGGCGAGTTCCCGTACTGGCAGTGGGTGCACCGCTCCACCGACCGCGGTGCCGCGACGGCGGGACAGTGCGGGGGGAATCTCAAGCTGCGCTCGTCCGGGCGTACGTCCTCGCTCCGCTCGATCCTCGTCTCCTGCACCTGTGGGCGAGCTCCCGAGGTCTCGATGGAGGGCTCGTTCCGCAGGAACGCGCTCAAGGACCTGGGCCTCAAGTGCCGAGGCCCCCGCCCTTGGCTCGGCGCGTCCGCCCCCGCTCAGGAGTGCGGACTCCCCCTGCGCACGCTCCAGCGCGGTTCTTCTGCGGTGTGGCAGCCGGTGCTGAAGTCGGCGCTCTCCATCCCCCCGTGGAGCAACGGCCGCGCGGATCCGCTCGCCGAACATTGGGACACGCTCCGCGCCTACGACAGGCGCGAACACGTAGAGATCTATCTCAAAGGTGTCTTCAAGGGAGAGTGTCCTGTCCCGCTGGACGAGGTGATGGCGCTGCTCGACGCCGAGCGCGAGGAGGACCCCGACGGTCAGACGACTCCCACCTTCGACCATCGCTACCGCGCCCTGCGCAACAAGGAGTACGAGCGTCTCCGCTCGGGCAACGACGAGAGCGAGCACTCCCGCGACGAGCAGTTCGTCTGCCAGACCCCGCTGGGCGACCAGAGCGTGCTCGGTCCGCTCGGTGTCACCGGCCCGATGCTTGTCAAGAAGCTCCGAGAGGTGCGCGCCCTGAAGGCGTTCACCCGACTCGCCGACCCCGAGTCGACGACCGATTCGAAGGAGATGCCCCTCTCCGACTCCCCCCTGCGCTGGCTCCCCGCCATGGAGGTGCGGGGCGAGGGGGTCTTCCTCCGTCTGGACGAGGACCGACTCGATGCCTGGGAGAAGGCGACGGCGGTGGCGGCCCGTATCGAGCGGATGCGCACCGCTCACCAGCGGGTGCTGGAGCAGCGGGCCGGCGATCCGAGCCGGGTCGTACCCTCCCCGGCCACGCCTCGCATGGTGCTGCTGCACACTCTGGCCCACGTCCTCATCAATGAGTGGAGTCTGGAGGCGGGCTACCCGGCCGCTGCCCTGCGCGAGCGCCTGTACGCCGCCGACGACATGGCCGGGGTTCTCGTCTACACGGCGACGAGCGATTCGGCGGGCAGCCTCGGCGGTCTCGTCGCTCAAGGCGAACCGGAGCTCCTCGATCGCACGGTCCGTTCGGCCGTCCACCGCGCGGAGTGGTGTTCCTCCGACCCGCTCTGCATGGAGACCGAGGTGTCCGGCACCGGCGGGACGAACCTGGCCGCCTGCCACGCCTGTGTGATGCTCCCGGAGACGAGCTGCGAGCACAACAACATCCTGTTGGACCGCGCGCTGCTCGTCGGTACCCCGGAGGATCCTCACGTGGGCTTCTTCGCAGAGACACTGCAGCAGTGATCTCCACCCGGCGGTGGGACACCCATACAACGGCCTCGTCGATGGAACTGTCCTGGTCGATACGGTGAGGACACGTCAGTGAGGTTCTTCCGCCAGAGGCTCGTCAGTGAGCAACCCGTCCGCCGCAGCTGTCCAGCTCAGCGTCGTAGCGGGTTTGAGCGCGGTCCAAGGCCTCATCCACGTCGCAGCCGTGGGCGCGAAGCCAGTGGAGGAGGTCCGTGACGACGGTGATAACCGACTCCTCGGCCACCGCTCTCCCCAGCCTTCCCGGGCCGGGACCGAGCGGCGGTTTCGCACCCGCGTAGAGCTCCAACAAGGCCTCGGCCCGCTGCACGCCGGGGCCTTCGACGTGGCCGTTCGGCGACGTGAGACCTGTGACCAGCTCGCACCACGTGACCTTACGGTCGAGGCGGAGTTGGACGCCCCAGCGGGCGGCGACCGCATCGACGAGGGTCATGCCTCGCCCTGCCTCGGAATCGGCGTTCACGTCGAGGAGGGTGGGCAGGGCACGGGTGTCCGGGTCGTGGACTTCGATGCGCAGATGCACTCCGTTCATCGAAACCGCGAGCGTGGCCGGCGTGCCGGGGCCGACGTGCGTGATGACGTTGGACGCCAACTCGCTGACGCAGAGTTGAGCTTCGTCAGTCACGTCGTGCAGTCCCCAGATGTCCAGATGCAGTCGCATGGCCCGACGTAGGGCTGCCACCTCCGTCGGCTCGGCCGTGAAGGCAAGGTCCCACGGCTTGCGTGTCATGCACTCTTCCTGGCCCACGAATGGCCCCTCTCGTCGCAGCGACACCCCATGAGCCACACAGCGTCACGGGGGAACACGATGAGTTGCGTTGCCCCCAGAGTGCGGGGAGGGAATCCCTTCATGCAATGTGCACGACGAGAATCCCGCTTTCGAGTGATTGGCAAGCGCACCCCTTGGCGCGAGACTGAACGCCCGCTATTCGAAACGGGGTTGATATGGCCGGATCACCGACGGCACGCAGGCGCCGCCTCTCGATCGAACTGAAGAAGCTCCGTGAGCAGAGCGCTCTCACCTGCGCCCAGGTCGGCCAGGCTCTGGACTGGAGCGGCTCCAAGGTCAACCGTATGGAGACAGGCAGCGGCCGGGTGCAACCCTCGGACATCGATGCCCTGTGTCGGTTCTACGGGACCAGCGACGAACTGCGCGAGTTCCTCAAGTCGTTGGCGCGGCAGGCCAAGGTGCGGGGTTGGTGGCAGGTCCACGGCTCAGGTGTTCCGGAGTGGTTCAACATCTACATCGGCCTGGAGCAGGACGCCTCTACGCTCCGCCAGTACCAGTGCGAGTTGGTGCCTGGCCTGATGCAGACCACCGCGTACGCCAGTGAACTCCACAAGACCGGTGCTCATATGTCCCCTCAGGACATCGAGCGGGCCGTACGGGTGCGCATGGAGCGCCAGACCATGCTGACACGGCCCTCGTCCCCCGACGCCTGGTTCATCATGAGCGAGTGCACTCTGCGGAACGTCATCGGAGATCGAGCACTGATGCGGGAGCAGCTTGAGCGTGTCCTGGAGGCAGCCGAGTTGCCCAGCGTGACCTTGCAGGTTCTCCCCTTCGACTCCGGTACCTACCCGGCTACGGGTTCGTTCACCATGCTTGGCTTTCCTGATCAGGAAGACCCGGCCATCGTGTACCGCGACGGAATCACTGATGCGATGTATCTGGAAGGTGAGCACCATGTTCGTGAGTACACCAGGGCCTTCGACGGTCTACGAGCCGCAGCGCTGAGCCCTCAGCGTTCACATCAGCTGATCAATTGCATCCTGAAGGAATACGCGAATTGAGCATGGCAGAAGCGCAGAGCCACGACCAGCCAATCTGGTTCACGTCGTCGTACAGCAATGGTGCGGGTGGTGAATGCGTAGAGTGTGCGACGACGGATGAAGGCGTGCTTGTACGTGACTCCAAGCGCAGAGACGGGCCTGTCGTCGCTGTGGGAGCCCAGGCATGGCGTCGCTTCATAGGCACCGTGAACGTGGATCCCCTTCGAAATCGCGGAAGGTAGTGGCCGCCTGCCGACTCTCGGACCTTTCCCCGGTCGCAAGCAACGACGTCAGCCGGCTCCGGCCTCCGCTCGATGGCGTCCCACGGAGTGTTCCAAACCGCGCGTGGGCAGGAACAAGGCCATGAGTGGATCAATGGTGGAGTGGGCGCGCTCTGTGGCAGAGGCTGAGCTGAGCGGGCCGCTTCCGCGTCGCTGGGCGCACTCGCAGGGCGTAGCCCGACGCGCGGCCGATCTTGCCCCGGTCCTGAGTGACGACCTCGAGCTTCTGGTCTCGGCAGCTGTCCTTCACGACGTGGGCTACGCGCCCAGTTTGGCGGTAACTGGCTTCCACCCCTTGGATGGTGCGCGTTTTCTACGGGACATCCATGAAACCGACGACAAGCTCGTACGACTGGTGGCCAACCACTCGTTCGCGCTGCTGGAGGCCGAAGAGCGAGGACTTCGCGAGGCGCTGGGGACAGAGTTCCCCCTGTTGGACGATCAGCGGCTGGTTGATGCGTTGGTGTGGTGCGACATGACGACAACGCCCGACGGTGAGGCCACCACCGCGGAGGCCAGGCTGGCCGAGATCGAGAGCCGTTACGGGACGGACAGCCTGGTGGGGCGGTTCATTCGTCGGGCCTCGTCCGAGATCCTTGCCGCCGTGGCACGGGTGGAGGCGGAGCTGGTGGCTCAGCCCAGGTAGGGGTAGGTGCCTGCGAGGTAGTCACCGATCTGCTGGCGCATGCTCGGGTGGATGTCGTACTGGTCGAGATCCGTCGGGAGGACGAAGCGGACACCGTCGGCTTCGTCGTTGACCGTCGGCTCCCCGCCAACAGGGCGGCCGATGTAGGTGTTCTCGTACTGCTGGCGGATCTCGCCATCGCTGTAGGCGACGATGTGGTGGGGATTGGTGTAAACGCCGAGGAAGCCGGTGATCTCCGCGATGATGCCCGTCTCTTCCAGGCACTCGCGGACGGCGCACTGGGCGGCCGTCTCGCCGATGTCCTGAGCTCCGCCAGGCAACGCCCACTGACCGGTGTCGCGACGCCGCTGGAGGAGTATCGCCCCCTCGTCGTTCACCACGAGGAGGTTGCTCGCGGGGATGAGGGTGTTGGCCTTGGGCGCCTTGGGTTCGTTGTAGTACTCAGTCCTGCCCATGCGTGGCGGTCTCCTCCTGGTCAGGGATCCATGGCCGTGCGGTGGCCCAGACGGCCTCGAAGCTCTGAGCGTACTTGCCGAACCAACTGGCGCCTTCGACCCGTTTGAGTTGCAGCAGCGGATTCGCGCTGGCCGGCTGACCGAAGAGGTGCGGATTGACCAATAAGGTGTCGTCGTAGCGGAACAGAGAGCTGTACAAAGTAGTGTCGTGGAGCCGTACCTCGCAGCCCGCCTCTGGCAGCAGCGGTCGGTAGTAGGTGAGCGAGGCGCGGATCTTGGCTGCGAGGGCATCGCCGATGCCCTCTTCGCGACCCCGGAGTGCTGCTGCCTGTCCGTGAGGGTCACCGAAGCACAACCGCACTTGCACACCGTCTGCGGCTCGTTGGACCAGCATGTTCGCCACGTCTGGGTTGGACTGGGCGAAGAAGGTGCCGGAGAAGACGAGGACGTCGATCCGCTCCTGAGCCTCGCATAGGAGAGAAATCCACATCTCTCGTGGAACGCTGGCACGGTTCGGGTAGGTGCCCACCAATTCAGTGCCGGCCTTCTCTGGACCTCCATTGCTCCGTTGCAGGGCGGGCCACAGGAACGTCTCCTCCACACGCAGGTGCTGGGCCACGCGGAACCGATGCCGTGCGTGCGGCACCCGACCGCCGAGCCAGCGGCTGACGGTCTTCGGGTCCACTTCACAGACCGCAGCGAGCGCTTCGGGTAAGAGGCCCCGCTGGGCGAGCACATGGCGAAGTCGCTCGTTCACAGCGACATACAAGCCGAGGTGGCCGCGGCCGTTCAAGCACCTTCGTTCAATCTTCGGAGGTCGGGGCCGTGGACGGCCACCTACGCTGGCGGAATGCCGCTCATCGTGCTCTGGGACATCGACCACACTCTCATCGACAACGCCGGGGTGAGCAAAGAGATCTATGCCGCCGCGTTCAAGGCTCTGTCGGGAGAGTCACCAGGTGAAGCAGCACCGACCGAGGGCCGGACCGATCGCCTGATCATGAGGGAAATGTTCCTCCGCCACGACCTGCCCGAGCCTGACTGGGCCTACACCGAATCTGCTCTCACACGGGCCGGACAGGATCGGCTCGACGATCTGCGTCGGCGGGGACATGTACTTCCGGGTGTACGCGAGATTCTCGAACTGTCGTCCTTGCACAGTGGTTGGGTTTCATCAGTGCTCACCGGCAACATCGCCGCAAACGCCGAGGTGAAGCTCTCGGCCTTCGGCTTGGACGCCTTGCTCGATCTGGCCGTGGGAGCATTCGGGGCCGACGCTCTGCAGCGACACGAACTTGTAGGCATCGCGCGGTCGCGCGTCCAACGCCGCTACGGGCTTCCGGACAGCGTCCCTGTCGTCCTTGTCGGGGATACCCCACGCGATGTCGAAGCTGCCCTTGCCTCGGGTGTTGAAGCCATCGCGGTGGCCACTGGTATCCACAGCAGGACAGAGCTGTCCGCTGCCGGCGCCTCCGTAGTTCTGCCCGACCTGTCGGATGCGCACGATGTCCTTCGTCTGCTCGAGGCTTTCGCAATCCAGCGCTGAAAACGTCCCGGGACGTCCCTGGACGTCTCAGAATTGTCCCCATACGCGGTAACGAGGTCCCCTGTCCGTCCACCACCATCAGGTCTCCGAACAGACACCACTACAAGGAGGCCCGGGTGATCGAGGAAGTCACCGGCATCAGGCGAATCCGGAAGCTTTACCTCCAGTTGCTGTACCGCTGCAACTTCGAATGCCTGCACTGCTTCCACGGGGAGAGGCTCAAGGACGGCGATGCCTTCACGTCCCAGGAGGCCCTCAACCTCATCAGGCACATGCGGGACGCGTACGGCACGGAGGCCGTCACCTTCCTCGGTGGAGAACCCTTCGTCTACAAGGGTCTGCCCGAGGTCGTCCGGGATACCAAGGAGCGGTTGGGCCTTCGGGTCGAGATCTGCACCGACGGTTATCGGATCGAGCGACGACTCCATGAGATCGCTCCGTATCTGGACCTGCTGCGAGTCTCGCTGGAAGGCGTCGGGGCGACCAACGACAGCATCCGTAAGGCGGGGAGCTTCGAGAGTGCGATGAGCGCCCTACGGCTCGCGCGTCAGTTGCGGGTGCGGACTGGGGCCACCATGACGGTCACTGCCAGCAACATTGATGAGGTGCTGCCACTCGCCCGTGCCTTACATGGTCTGGGCGTTGAACAATTGAAGCTCCACTGTCTGCGGCCCGTTGGCAATGCCGCTGCCAACCCCCAATTGCTGGTCACCGACCCAACCTCCTACGCGCGTCTGCGGGAGCAACTCCATGAGGCTCATCTGGCCATGGATGTGATCGTTGACGAGGACCTGTCCGTCGACGGCGCCCTCGAGGTCTGCACGCCTGTCACCGGCCCCCGCGAGATCGAGCGCATCGAGGCAGACCCGCGCGGCGCTCTCACCATCTCCTGCAAGGCCGTCGGCAGGGACTCGCAGGCCTTCTGGTACGAGAAGCTCACTGATCGCATCAGCCATCGTCCGTCGCCCACGGATGAACTCGCCCTCGTCGTACCAGACGTGATTTACTCGCATGTCTGACAGACCGCTGTTCGAGAGCCTCGAAGGCCTGCGTGGTACGGGCAAGTCGACCGTTGCACCACTTCTGGCAAAGGCTCGAAGAGCCGTACTGGTCGCCACCGTCCCGGTCTGCTATCAACCCCTGCGCCACCATGTAGACCTGGGCGAGAACGTCGAAGCCCGGATGTGTCTCTACCTCTCCGCCTTGTTCAGCGCTGCCGACGAGATACAGGGCTACCTGTCCAAAGGTATCGCGGTCGTCGTGGAGAGCTATTTCGCACGGTGCATAGCGAATCACCTTGCCTTCGGGTCTCAACTCGGGCTGACGCTACCGCCCGACCTGCCACAGCCTCGCACCTACCACCTCGTCTGCACGGAAGACGAACGTCGACAGCGCCTCGCTGATCGAAGCAAGCCGATGTCCCGCTGGGACGCACTCGGCGAGACTGCCGCTGACCGAATCATCGATACCTACGCCCAATTCCAGATGCAGCGGATCGACACGACGGGCCTCAGCCCCGAGCAGGTCGTGCAATCCATCTGCGCTACCGACGTGCAAGGAGCCAGCCGTGCAGACCCAGAGCGTGTGGGAGCACACCCTGACGTTCTTCCCCCAGTTCCTCGCCACATTGAGGGAACGCGTCTCCTCTGACGCCACCATCGCGGTCATTGGTGCGAGTGATGGAAAGTTCGTTCTTCCCCTCGCTGCCATGGGCTATCGCGTCATCGCTGTCGAGCGCGACCCGGTAGCCCTTCACGGAGGCGAGGTCGAGCTTCCGGGTGACATGAGCGCTCACGCCATGGGACTGGTCGATCGGCTGAAACTCGAGGCGCTGCACGACCGGGTACGGATCATCGAGGACGACTTCCTGGAAGCCGAGGACCTGGGTGCGCGCTGCGACGCCGTCTGGACGAGCTGCTCGTGGCACTACAGCGCCAACCATCACCGTCCACTTGCTGACTTCATCACCCGGATGCAGTCCCAGGTGCAAGTCGGTGGCCTGTTCGGCGCGGAGTTCATGATGCCTGTTCAGCCACGTCACTACCTCATCGAGCACTACACGTCACCAGAGAAGCTGAGCCAGCACTTCACAGGTGACTGGGACATTCTGCTGACGCTGCGAACGAACGAGTTCACCGAGCGACCCCACGTCGGTCAGCCGCACGATCACGCACACCGCATGGGCCTGCTTCTCGCCACCCGCACCGCCCAGTAACTCATCCGGAACCGAAAAGAAGAGGACGATGAAGCACGAGTACGAGGCCAAGTTCCTGTCCATGGATGTCGCCGGCCTTCAGGCCAAACTGACCGCCCTGGGCGCCGCGCGAGCGTTTCCGCGGACTCTCCTCACCCGCAGGATCTTCGAGAACGACGCGCTCGATGGGGGGCAGTGGGTCCGGCTCCGGGACGAGGGCACCCGCTCCACGCTGACACTCAAGCAGGTCGAGGACGCCAGCAGGATCGATGGCACCACGGAGATCGAGACGGAGGTCACCGACCTACAGGCCATGGCAGAGATCCTGCGGGTCCTCGGCTTGCGTGAGGTCCGCTACCAGGAGAACTACCGTGAGGAGTGGCGCCTCGGCGAGGTGGCCTTCGACTTCGACACCTGGCCCGACCTGGACACGTTCCTCGAGATCGAAGGACCCGATGAAGCATCGGTTCGCCGGGCAGCGGCGTCGCTGGGCCTCGACTACTCCGAGGCCCGGTTCGGGAGCGTCGACGAGATCTACAAGAGCGAAACCGGTCGCGACATCCTCGCCGAGCCCACGCTCCTGTTCTCCGACGAGGACAAGGCTGGAGCGCCCTCGGCATAGGGCGAGAAGGCCGACGCTCGCTGCCAGGCGTTCCGCAGAGGCGGGGCTGGACTGACCGGCGGCCTCCAGGTCCCTGGCCAGGAGTTGGACGGCGGACTCAGGGTCGAAGTCGGGCGAGTGTGCGGCGACGGCTGAGAAGACCTGCGGCGCCCGCCCCCGACAAGGACCACCGTCCCTGTCGGGGGCGGTCACATTCCAGCCACCCGCCCTGTGAGGGTGGCGCAACTGAATTTCTCACGCGGTCTAACCGGTCGGAAACCGCCAGGCACGGCGATCGGACTAATTTCAACTTATGAGGGTGTGGAAGTCGGTACGGCCGCTGCTCGGCAAGCTGGGGGCAATCGGCGAGGTCCGCTTGGACAAGGGCAGTACGGTGCGCCGTCGCGGGGGCCGAAGCGTTCCCGGCCGTCGGCCGTTGCCTGGCTGGCGCAGCATCAGGGGCCGTGTCGCGGTGGTCATCACGGTCCCGATGTGCCTGCTGCTGGTGGTGGCCGGACTCGCCGTGCACAGTCGGGTCGAGGCCCTCGGCGATGCCCGAACGACCCGTGCCGATGTCGGCCTCAGTCTGCGGCTCCAGGCCCTGGTGCACCAGCTGCAGCGCGAACGGGGCCTGACCAACGGCCTGTTGGGCGGTGCGACCAACTTCCGCCGGCCGCTGGCCGCGACGCGCGAGAGCGTCGACACGGCGCTGCGTGGAATGCGTCGTGACAGCGCCGTCGAGGGTGTCATCCGGCGGCACTTGGGGCGCCTCGTCGAGATTCGCGCCGCTGCCGACCGGGGAGCCGCCGACCGGGCTGCGACCCTCACCTTCTACACCACCGCCGTCGACGCCCTGGACGCCGTCGACCCGGTGGCGGACACCGCGACGCGCGCCGACCACCGACTGACCGACGGACTCGCAGCGTTGAGGGAGCTGGCGACGGCCGAGGAATCCGTCGCCCTCGAACGCGGACTCCTCAACGGCGTGTTCGCCGAGGGCGCCTTCCACGGCCGCGAGTACCTCACCTTCACCGAGGTACGCGCCACACGCGTCGCCGCCCTGGCCCGCTTCCAGCAGGTCGCCACCGCGAGCCAGCGCGCGGCCCTGAAGCACGCCTTCGCAACCGAGGACGCCAAACGCGCCACCGCCTACGAGAATCAGGCGGATGACGCCCCCGAAGGCTACGCACTGCGTGCCCACGCCGGCACCTGGTGGAAGGCGATGACCGTACTCGTCGACGATCTGTACGCCGTCCAGCAGTCGGTCGGTGACGATGTGCAAAACCGGGCCGACCTGCTCAGCCACGACGCCGAGACGGGCCTCACCGCCTACCTCGTCACGGGAACGCTCGTGGTCGCCCTCCTCGCGGGCCTCGCCGCCTTCGCCTCCCGCTCCCTCACGCGTCCGCTCGGCGCGCTCGCCGACGCCGCCAACGACGTGGCGCGGCACCGGCTGCCCGCGACCGTCGCCCGTATCCAGCAGTCCCCACAGGACCAAGTGGAAATCCTCCTGGCGGCGGACGCCCCCGACACCCCCGATGCGCGGCATCTGGGCGGCGCGGCCGAGATCGCCGAGGTCGCGGCCTCCCTGCACCAGGTGGAAAAAACCGCCCTTCACCTGGCCGCCCAGCAGGCCGGCCTGCGCCGCAACACCACCGAATCGCTCGCCAACCTCGGCCGCCGCAACCAGAACCTCGTACGTCGTCAGCTCGGGCTCATCACCCGCCTGGAACAGCAGGAACTCGACCCGGACGCCTTGGCGGAGCTCTTCGAGCTCGACCACCTCGCCACCCGTATGCGGCGCAACGCCGAAAACCTGCTGGTCCTGGCCGGGCAGAATCCGCCACGGCCCACGGCGGCACCGGCCAACGGCCTGGAAGTCGTCCAGGCCGCCGTCGCCGAGGTCGAGCAGTACCGGCGGGTGCTGATCTCGGCCGTGGAGCCGGTGCGGGTGCGCGGGCACGCCGTCGCCGATGTCGCCCACCTCCTTGCCGAACTCATCGAGAACGGGCTGACCTTCTCGCCACCGGAGGTACCGGTCGAGGTGCACGGCTGGTACGACACCGAGGACGACACGTACTGCTTCGCTGTCGTCGACCATGGCGTCGGCATGTCGGAAGTCGACAAGGAACGCGCCCACGCCCGCTTCTCGGGCTCCGGGGAGGAGGCCCTCCTCGCCACGCCCGCCCGGTTCCTCGGCCACCTCGTCGTCGGCCGACTCGCCCACCGCCTCGGTGAAGGCACCCAGGTCCATCTCTTCGACACCGCCGGCGGCGGTCTGTCCGCACTCCTCGCCCTCCCCCGGCGCCTGATCGCCCCCGCACAGGGTCCCTCCACCTCACCCCCGCCCGCCC